>CAZGYW010000435.1:0-3331 GCA_964530495.1 uncultured Anaerolineae bacterium | reverse complement strand
GCAGGCGCATCTCCTCGTTGTAGGCCGGGATGACAATCGACAGGTAGGGGGCTTCTGACACGAACTGTACCTCTACTCCCCATCCAGCGGGGTGAGAATGGACTCCAGGTACGCCAGCGAGACACGGCGGCTGGCCTGCACCGCGCGGCGCTTGCGCAGCATCTTCGGCAGGCCGCGCACGCCGGCCATTATACCACGCAGGCGAGCGCGGGCGGCCTTGCCGCGCCAGGCCCGCAGGGCGTCCCCCGCGATCCGCGCCTGGCGGCCCAGCACAGCCCGCCAGTGTTTGCGGAACAGGTCGCCGGGATAGTCCTTGGCCAGGACGTAAATGAAGTTACGCCCGTTGTAGTAGCTGGCGGTCACGTCGCCCCCGGTGGCGGCCAGGTGGTGGTAGACCACCGCCGCCGGCACGTAGATACACGGCCAGCCCGCGAGCTGCGCCCGCCACGCGAAATCAACGTCCTCCGCGCTGAAGAAGAAGTCGTCGTCCAGCAGCCCGATCGCGTCCAGCACATCCCGCCGGACGGCCAGCGCCCCGCCGCACGCGCCGAACACGTACTCCTCGCGGTCGTACTGGCCGCTATCCTTCTGCCAGACGCCCCGGTTGCCGGGCAGGCCATCCACGCGGTAGAAGTCGCCCGCCGTGTGGAACGTGTCCCGCTGCTGGAAAAGCAGCATCTTGCTGGCGGCCAGCCCGGCCTCCGGATGGCGCTCGAACGCCGCCACCAGCGCGGCGGCCCAGTCCGGCGCGACCTCGGTGTCGTTGTTGAGCAGGATCACGATCGCGCCCGTGCTGGCCGCGATCCCGGCGTTGTTGCCGCCGGTGAAGCCGCGATTCTCCGGCAGCGCCACCAGCCTCACCGCCGGGTACTGCTCCCGCACCAGCGCCTGGGAGCCGTCCGTGCTGGCGTTGTCGGCCACAATCACCTCAAGGCGGGGGTAGGTCTGGGCGGCCAGGGCGTTCAGGCAGGGCGGCAGATGCTGCGCGCCGTTCCAGTTGATCACAATCACCGAAACCAGCGGCAGCGCATGGGAGTTTTGAATGTTGAGTTTTGAGTTTTGAGTTGGATCGGGCGGCATGGGTCCTGTGCCTGCGGCCGGGATCGAGGGTGGCGGCCTGCACAGGTAGTGTAGCGCCGATGCGGCGGGGCGGCTATGCGCCCGGATGGGAAGCGGTGGGCATCCGCAGGGCAGGCGGCGAGGCCCATGCTGCGATGTACCCGTACCGCCTTGCGCTCAGACGCTTGCCGCTTAGAGGCCCCGTTCTGCGCCCTCGCCTTGCCTGTCTGCGGCGTTTTTGGTGTACACTGGTAGGCGTGTACCGGCTTCTCAACCACGGATGAAAAACTATGGCTCAGGACGTTGTGCAGCGCATCCAGCAGTTGCTGGCCGAGGGGCGCTTTGATGAGGCGCGGGCGCTCCTGGCCGGCCTGAATCGACCCGAAGTTCCCCAGCTCCTGGCGCTGATTGACCAGATGGAACGCACCGCCGGGGCCGCCGGCGGGCAGCCCGCCGCGCCGGAAGCGCCAGAAGCGCCGGAGGGCGCCCTGCTGGATCGCCTCCGGGAGAAGCGCAAGCAGGTGCAGCAGCCGAAGCTGGTCAGTGTGGAGGGCGATCGCAAGGTCTACGATGCCGGTACCTACCAGATGCTGTGGGACTGCCAGTTCTGCGGCACGCAGAAGCTGCTGGGCATCACCCACCGCTTCTGCCCCAACTGCGGCGCGCCGCAGAACCCGGACTCCCGCTACTACCCCGCCGAAGAGGAGATGGTTGCCGTCGAGAACCACGAATACGTGGGCGAGGACCAGACCTGCCCGGCCTGCGGCGGGCTGAACAGCGGCAAGGCCGAATACTGCGGCAATTGCGGCGGGCCGCTCAGCGCCGCCGCCCGCGCGAAGAAGCTGGACGCGGAGCGCCGCGACGTGCGCGGCCAGTTCGGCTCCAGCGGCTCCCGGGATGTGACCAAAGAAGCGTTCCAGGCGGAGATGCAGCGGGTGGGCGTCCAGCCCGCGCCGGGCGCGAAGACCGGCGGCATGCCATCCTGGTTGCCGATCGTCCTGATCCTCCTGGCGGTCGTGGTGTGCGGCGGGATCGTCTACTCGCTGGTGGCCACCCAGGACACGGCGGTCACGGTGGCCGGGCACGCCTGGCAGCGCGCGATCCAGGTTGAGGAATTCGCCGCGGTGGAAGGCTCGGCATGGTGCGATTCCGTGCCGGGTGGCGCCTACAACCTCACCCAGCGCCGGGAGGTGCGCCGCTACAACCAGGTGCCGGATGGCGAGCAATGTGAGATGGTGCGCCGCGACAACGGCGACGGCACGTTCCGCATGGAGCAGCAGTGCGTCACCGTGTACCGGGACGAGCCGGTCTATGACCAGATGTGCTATTTCCTGGTGAACACGTGGGTGAGCAGCCGGGTCGCCAGCGCGGAAGGGGAGACGCTGCAGGAGCCGAACTGGCCGCAGGCCAACCTCGCCTGCGCCAGCATGGCCCGCCTGGGCTGCGAGCGCGAAGGCGGGCGCAGCGAGGCCTACCTGCTGTATTTCCGCGCCGCGGATGGCGGCGAGACCTACGAGTGCCCGGTCAGCTACGACGTGTGGCGCAGCGCGGCGCTGAACTCCCGCTGGAACCTGGAAGTGGGGAAGGTCATGGGCGATGCGCGCTGTGATACGCTCAGCCCGGCCCAATAACCGGCAGTGTTGAGTTTCAAGTGTTGAATTTTGAGTTGAGATGCAGGGGCGGTGATCGGATCTTCGGTTCGCGCCTCAGCAAGGCCCGGGCCTGTGTTATGCCCGCCGCTTTTCGCCTTTGTTTTGAGCCGATAGCTGAATGCTGACCGCTGATCGCCATGACGCATACCCTCTGTTACCTGGGCGCCTTTGAGGCGGAACACTCCCGCAACAGCGTGATCCGCGCCGGGCTGGCTGCTCGCGGCTGGCAGGTGACGCTGGCCCCGCTGCCGGTCGGGCTGGACCCGCGCCGCAGCGCCGCCCAGCTGTGGCGGATCATGCGCCATGAGGCCCGCGCCTGTGATGCCCTGATCGTGGCCGAATACAACCCGCTGCTCGCCCCGCTGGCGGTGGGACTGGGCCGCCTGCTGGGCAAGCCGGTCATCCTCGATTACAGCGTCGGGCTGTACGAATCACGGGTGGTGGACAACAATGCCGCCCGCCGCCGCGACTGGCGGCCGGGCGCCTACCGCGCCCTGGATGCCTGGAACCTGGCGACGGCCAACGGCGCGTTCACCGATACCAGCCGCCACAAAGCCGCCCTGCTGGAGCAGATCGAGATCGGAAGAGCGTCGTGTAGGGAAAGAGTGTAGGATAGGGTG
>CAZGYW010000434.1:0-3346 GCA_964530495.1 uncultured Anaerolineae bacterium | reverse complement strand
GCGGCTACCTGCTGGTGCTGGGCAGCGGGCAGACTCCCCGGCGCGCCACCGCCATTGACCAGTACGGCTACATGGCCGGACAATGGGAATTTTGAGTGTTGAATGTTGAGTTTTGAGTTAAAGACCAAAGCAGGTATTGGGCGGAGGTGAATGGAGGCGGGTGAATGTGATGGAATGGACAGCCCTCCCAATCCACGCCTGGCACCCAACCATGTGCTTCTTAACTTAAAACTCAACACTCAAAATTCATAACTGCTTTTCCAGCCTGTGCTAGAATGGGCCTGGTAGCAAACCGACTGGCTGGCCCTTGATCGATTGGGAGCACGCGCATGACCACAGCCCCACCCTCCACCGCAACGCTCAGCGTGGATGACTTCCGCGATACCGCCGCGCGCATCGTGTCTGAGATCGGCAAGGTTATGGTCGGGCAGGAGGACGTGATCCGTCACGTCCTGATCTGCGTGATCGCCGGGCGGCATGCGCTGCTGGAAGGCGTCCCCGGCCTGGGCAAGACCATGCTGATCCGCACCCTGGCCGATGTGCTCGACCTCAAGTTCGCGCGCATCCAGTTCACGCCGGACCTGATGCCGGCGGACATCACCGGCACGGACATCATGCAGGAAGCGGAGGACGGTCACCGCGCGTTTGTGTTCCAGGCCGGGCCGGTCTTCGCCAACCTGATCCTGGCCGACGAGATCAACCGTGCCACGCCCAAAACCCAGTCCGCCCTGCTGGAAGCCATGCAGGAAATGTCCGTCACGGTGGCGAACCGCACCTACCGGCTGGAGCCGCCCTTCTTCGTCCTGGCCACCCAGAACCCGCTGGAGATGGAAGGCACCTACCCGCTGCCGGAAGCGCAGCTTGACCGCTTCCTGTTCAAGGTGGAAGTGCGCTATCCCAGCGCCGGGGAGATCGTCAGCATCCTGAACCGGACCACCGGGGCGGAAGAGCCGGTCGCCGGCCGCGCCGCGGATGGGGCCCGGATCGTGCAGATGGGCCAGCTCGCGCTGCAGACCCCGGTCGCCAGCCATGTCAGCGAGTACGTGGCGCGCCTGATCGTGGCCACCCACCCGCAGGACCCGGCCGCGCCGGACATGGTGCGCCGTTACGTGCGTTACGGCGCCAGCCCGCGCGGCGCGCAGGCGCTGATCCTGGGGGCCAAGATCACGGCCCTGCTCAGCGGGCGCTACAATGTGGCGTTCGAGGATGTGCACGCGGTGGCAGCGGCGGCCCTGCGCCACCGGCTGCTGCTCAACTTTGAAGGGTTGGCGGAGGGCATCCATCCGGACGCCATCATTGCCGACCTGATCGCCCGTATCCCGCAACAACCCGCGTCCTGACCGCCGCCGGTGTGCTGAAAGGCGTCCATGATGTTCGAAGATCAGAACCCTACCGTGCCGGAACCGCCCGATCCGTCCCACGAGCTGCCGCCCGATCCGGAGCCATCCGAGGACAGTGAGCAGCACTTCCCGCTGCAGGAAAGCCTGACGCCGCTGATGATGCCCGCGGTGCGCATGGACCCGGGCGCCACCAACCGGCTGCCCAACCTGCAGGAACGGCTGTTGCGCAAAGCTCCGCGGCTGACTTTCGGCCAGGCGCGGGATATCGGTATGGTGCGCGCCACCAACGAGGATTCGGTCCTGACGCTCTACACCGCCCAGCGTAACGTCCAGGATAACCCGGATTTCAGCCTGTTCGTGGTGGCGGATGGCGCGGGCGGGCATGCGGACGGTGAATTTGCTTCCACCGTGGCCTGCCGGATCGTGCTGGAAGCTGCCAGCGAGCAAATCTACCTGCCCATGCTCCTCCAGCACGTCAGCCCGAATACAGCGGAGCCGGTGCCGCCGATCACGGAAGTGCTGGTGGAAGCCTACCAGCGCGCCGACAAGCACGTCCGGGCGGAAGTGCCGGGCGGCGGCACCACGCTGACCACGGTGCTGATCATCGGTGACCTGGCCCACATCGCCCATGTGGGCGACAGCCGGGCCTACCTGCTCACCCGGGAAGAGGGCGAGCCGCACATGCAGCAGCTCACCCGCGATCATTCGGTCGCCCAGCGGCTGCAGGAGATCGGGCAGATCACGGCGGCGGAAGCAGTGCACCACCCGGAAGCCAGCCGCCTGTGGAAGATCATGGGGTTAAGCGACCACCTGGAGCCAGACATCAACACCCGCCGGCTGCCTCCCAACAGCACCCTGGTGATGTGCAGCGATGGCCTGTGGAACATGGTGCCGGATGCCGACATCGCCGGGATTGTGCTCAGCGCGCCCACCCCACAGGATGCCGCCCACCACCTGATCGCGGCCGCCAACGCCGCCGGTGGGGCGGATAACATCGCCGTGATCGTGGTCCACCTGCCCTGAGGGCACAGCACCTGATGGCGGAATCCCGGCTCTTTGACGAAGCAACGCTGCGCAAGCTGGAACAGCTCGCGCTGGTGGCCAACCAGGTGCGCGCCGGGGCGATCAAGGGCGAGCGGCGCAGCACGCGGCGCGGCACGAGCATCGAGTTCGCCGACTACCGTAATTACGTCCAGGGTGACGACCTGCGCCGCGTGGACTGGAACATCTTCGCCCGGCTGGAGCGCCCGTTCATCAAGCTGCTGGAGGAAGAAGAAGACCTCGCTGTCCACCTGCTGCTGGACGCCTCCGCCAGCATGGATTGGCCGCGCGCGTCCGAGGCGCCGCCGCCCACCCACAAGCACACCTTCGCCCGGCGCCTGCTGGCGGGGTTGGCCTACATCGCCCTGATCAGCGGCGACCGCCTGACGGTGACCGCGTTCGCGGGCGGGCGGCTGCAGCAGTGGGGGCCGGGGCGCGGCCGCGGCCGCGTGCTGGAGATGCTGGCGGCGCTGGGGGGTTTCACAGCCGGCGGGGATACCGACCTGAACGCGGCCCTGAGCGATTACGCCGTGCGCGGCGGGCGGCCCGGCCTGTGCATCCTGGTCAGCGACCTGTTCTCCCCGGTTGGTTACGAGGACGGGCTGGCCGCCCTCCAGCGGCGCGGGCACGAGCTGGCGCTGGTTCACACCCTGTCTCCAGACGAGGTGACTCCGCCGCTGGCCGGCGACCTGCGCCTGGTGGACGTGGAGACCGCCGCCGGGCAGGATGTGAGCGTGGACGCCGGGATGCGCGATCTGTACGCGCGGCGGCTGGAAACCTGGCGGGAGGACATCGCCCACCATTGCGCCGCGCGTGGCATCCATTACGTGCCGCTGGAAACGTCGATCCCGTGGGAAGAGGTGATCCTGTTCCAGCTGCGGCGGCTGGGCGTGGTGCGGTAAGAGTTATGAGCATACAGATCGGAAGAGCGTCGTGTAGGGAAAGAGTGTAGGATAGGGGGTTGT
>CAZGYW010000433.1:0-3375 GCA_964530495.1 uncultured Anaerolineae bacterium | reverse complement strand
CGGTATACGGCTCGTCAAAGAACAGGACGTGCGGCTCGTGCAGGATGGCGCGGGCGATCGCCAGGCGCTGCTGCATCCCACGCGAATACGTCCGCACCAGGTCATCCGCGCGCGGCAGCAGTCCGACCCGTTGCAGCACCGCTTCAATCCGCGCCGGACGGGCAGCCCGCGGCAGGTCGTACAGCTCCGCGTAGAAGCTGAGGTTCTCACGGGCGGTCAGCCCGTCGTAGAGCAGCGGCTGGTGCGCCACCACGCCCAGCTGGGCGCGGACGGCAGCCGCTTCCTCCGGCAAGGCCCACCCGCCAATCGTAACCGTGCCGGCCGTCGGCTTGCTCAGCGCGGCCAGGATGCGCATCAGCGTGGTCTTGCCGGAGCCGTTCGGCCCCAGCAGGGCCAGGAACGCCCCCCGCTCCACGTGCAGGTCCAGGCCGCGCAGCACCGGCAGCAGCCCGAACGCCTTCACCAGCCCCTGCACCTCGATCATGAGCCGTTCCTCTGGCGCGGCGCGTCGTCCTCGCGCATCAGGGCGGCGAGTTTGTCCTTCAGCTCAGCCCGGGTGCGCTGGTAAACATCATGGTTGATCGTGCCCTGGTCATGCTGGTCATCCAGGTCGGCGATCTCCGCCAGCAGGTCGTTGATCGCGGCCTCACGGCCGGCCGATCCGCCAGCCCCCTGGCGCATCAGGAACAGGAAACCCGCCGCCCCGATGAACACGACTCCAATCACGATCACGGCGACGACCACCGGCGACAGCCCGCCGCCGGCGACTTCCTGCGTCCCCTGCTGCGCGGCAAGCACCTGCGGCACCCCGGTGACGGTGAACTGGATCGCCTCACCCGCAGCGAGATCCATCTCGGCGACAAACGCGTCAAAGGCCTGGCCGCCCATGTCGATCCGCTGGCCGGCGCTGGTGAACAACTCGCCGGAAACGGTCACCTGGTCGGATTCGATCAGCAGGTGGAACGGCCCCTGGAACGGGTACGTGACCTCCTGCTCGATGATCGCGCCGTCGCTGTACGGAATCAGGTAACTGAAGAACACTTCGACCCGGCCCGGTCGCACCGGCTGGGTATCGATCACCAGCGTCTCGTTTTCGTCGGTGAAGAAGCGCGTATCCTGCATCCCCGCTTCAAACGCGACCGCCCCGGAACCGGGCGGCAGCGGGATGCGCAGGACCACCTTCTGGTTTTCGTTAAACGCCTCCTCGGTCAGGAACACGCGGTCCGAGTTGTTGGTAACGCTCAGTACCTGCGCGACTTCCATGCCGAAGCTCGAAAACGTGATGCGCATTACCCCGGCCGAATAAGTCAGCACGGCGGGATCCGTGGTCGTCTCGAAGATCTCGAGCAGCGTGTCAAGCGCCGGGTTCGCGGGGTCGGTCAGCTCGTAGACGGTGGTGCTGAAGAACACCTCCTGGTACTGGAGGGACAGGATGTACACGCGGCTGTCTTTGTGCGGCACGTCCGTGAAGCTGTACGTCCCGTCCGCCGCCACCACGCCTTCCAGCGTCGTCTCGGTCAGGTCCGGCATATCGAACATGTGAAGCGTGATCGACGCGCCTTCCGGGAGCGGCCCGCCTTCAGTCATGTTGGTCACCCGCCCGGTCACTGTGATGGCCTCGGGGATGGCAACCTCGGCTGCTGGCGCCGCGTCTTCTTCACCGGTACTGTTGCCCGCAGGCGCGGCTGCGACTTCTGTCGCCTCCGGCACAGCGGCCGCAGCCTGGGGGGCTGCGGTCGGCGCGACCTCAGCCATGGTCTGATCCTGCGGGGCAGCCAGGCCCGGCGTGCCCAGCACAGCCAGCGCCCGGATGTGGCTCACGGCCGCCCGAATCTCGGCCTCGCTCAACTGGTCACCGAAGGCCGGCATGCCGGGCATCACCCCGGCGCTGATGCGCTGGTAAAGCGCCTGGTTGGTGTTCTCCGCCCAGAAGTCCAGGGAGGTCAGGTCGGGCATGATCTCCGGCGCCTCGGGGCCATTGCCGGTCCCATCGCCGTGGCAGGACGCGCAGTTCACCTCGTAGACCGCCGCACCCAGCGTCAGATCGTCCGCGGTCACCGCGCCGGTGTACACGAACGCGGTCACGTTCCAGCGCTCTTCAAGGCTGTAACGACCGAAAGGCGGCATCCCGGCCAGCATGTTGCCATCGGTCACGATCTTCATGTAGTCCAGCGGGCTGCGCGCCTGGGTCAGCCCCGGATCGGTCAGCACCGGCGGCGGGCTTTGCAGCTGACCGCTCTGCACCAGCGAGCCATCACCCTGCCCGGTCGCGCCATGGCAGTTCGCGCAGTGCGCGGCGTAGAAGGTCGCGCCGGCCGCCAGATCAGGCGGCGTGAGCGGAGCCACAATCTGCGGCGCGGCGGTAGGCACCGCGATTTCCTGGGCGATCTCCGGCTCGCTGGACAGCCCACACCCGGCCAGCAGGATCGCGATCACGGCGCTCATCACAAGGAACAACCGGAGCCTGGTCATAGAATCTCTACCCCATCCGCCGCCGCGAGGCGACTGCCGCTTCAATCTGCGCATCAAGATCGTCATCCCCGGCGGGCGTGACTCGCTCTACCGCAACCGGCGCGCCAGGCTCTGCGGCCCGCTGGTGCAGCGTGTCCAGCGCCTTCAGGATGTCCACCCCGCGATCGACCCAGGCCGCGCGCTGCTGCCGGTAATCTTCATCGGTCAGCTTGCCCGTTTCGAAGTCAAAATCCAGGTCGCGGATCGCGGCGTACATCGCCTCCCGCTCCACAAACAGGCGCTCCAGCTCGCCATTCAGGCTGCCGTTGCCGGCGCCGGGACGCTCCCGCCGGGACGTGAGAAACGGCCAGGCGACAAACAACAGCGACAGGGCCACAATCACCAGCCCCAGGATCACGGTTTGAGATTCCATAAACTACTCCACAGGCCTCGCGCAAAGCGGCCCGGCAAGCGCCAGACCAGGCAGGGAAAAGGGCGCACCATGCGGCGTGCCCCCGGGTTACCAACCGCCTACTGAGCCAGCGCGCGATCGATGATATTCGCCAGATCGCGCGCGGATACTCCCGCGTAGATAAACTGGAAAACGTTGCCATCCTTACCGACGACGAAGGTCTCCGGCACGCCCTGAATATGGTAAGCCTCCGAGATGCGGGTGCCAAGATCGGGGCCGTTCGGGTACGTGATCCCGAATTCGTTGATGTAGCCCAGCGCATCCCGGGTGTTATCCACGTAGTCAACCCCCAGGATCACCACATCCCCGCGGTCGCGGTACGCGTCCCAGACCTGCTGCAGCGCGGGCGCTTCATCCCGGCAGGGGCCGCACCAGCTTGCCCAGAAGTTAATCACGATCACCTTGCCCCGGTTCTCGCTGAGCGTGAACGTCCCGCCGCCCATCTCCTCGAA
>CAZGYW010000432.1:0-3376 GCA_964530495.1 uncultured Anaerolineae bacterium | reverse complement strand
GGCAGCTCTAGCCGTCAGCTTTCAGCCATCAGCGATCAGCTACAAGCAAAGACAAAGACGGTCGGCGGGCGATGAAGTGAGAGGGGAAGCATGCCTCGCGCGCTGGACTCTGGCCCAACTGTCGGCAGGGCGGGCGACTGCCTCGCCCCCGTGCCCTGTCTTTTTCACCCTGACGCCGCCACCTCGCCCTACGCGCCCCGTCCAGGATCGGCTACAATACCCCCTGCTATCGAACAAACGAGCAACAAACACGCCGGAAAGACAGCCACCACATGCCTGAATCAGCACTTTTACAGGGCCTCAATCCCCAGCAGTGCCAGGCCCTCACCGCCGGAAGCGGCCCGCGGCTTCTCCGGCAGGGCGCGAGTAGTGGGGTTGTAGACGCCAAACCATTGGGCACGGATTTTTACGGATTGCTGCACGGATTCCCGCGGATTTTCAAAGATTGAATCCATGAGAGTCTGGAGTTTTCCCGTAGAACCCGTTTTGGATTCCCCCTTCAATACCGACCCGTCGGACGCTATTGTTGGTGCCAATTCAAAACGGAGTCAACGGAGTCGCACAGAGTCAAATCCTGTATGAAATCTGTGAAAATCCGTGCTCGAATCCACGTAAATCCGTGCCCTGTTTTGTCCCGCATCTCAGGAGGCGACCATGCCCGATACCACCGACCAGGCGTACCTGCGCGATCACCAGTACCGCGATTCATCCAACCTGGACGCGCGGATGGCGCTTCACAACCGCTTCAGCCTCAACCCGCAGCCCTGGCAGGAATGGGTCTTTGACCAGCTCGACCTGCCCGCGGAGGCCCGCGTGCTGGAGCTGGGCTGCGGTCCCGGCGCGTTGTGGCGAGCCAACCTGGAGCGCATCCCGCCGGGCTGGGAGGTCACACTCTCCGACTTCTCGGCGGGCATGATCGCCCAGGCCCGCGCCAGCCTGGAGGACGCCGGCCATCCGTTCGCGTTCCGCGTGCTGGACGCGCAGGACATCCCCTTCCCCGCCGGTCACTTTGACGCCGTGATCGCCAACCACATGCTCTACCACGTGCCTGACCTGGGGCGTACCCTGGCCGAAATCGCGCGCGTGCTGCGGCCGGGCGGACGGCTCTACGCCGCGACCAACGGCCCGGATCACATGCGCGACCTGGACGACCTGATCATCGCGTTTGCCCCGCAGGTCGAGCCGGCCCTGATGCCCGGCAAACGGCTGCGCTTCCGGCTGGATACCGGGGCCGCGCTGCTGGCGCCGCACTTCCCGGCGGTGGAGTTGCGCCGCTACGAGGACGGCCTGCGCGTCACCGAGGTCGAGCCGCTGGTCGCGTACGTGGCCTCAATGGGGCCCCTGGCCGGGAATGTGACCCCGGAACTGCGGGAAGCGTTCAGCGCCTTCGTGGCGGCGCGCCTGGCGGCCGGTGGCGGAGTCATCACCATCCGCAAGGAAACCGGCCTGTTTATCGCCACCGCGTCCGCGTTACAATCAGGCGGTGAGTAACGATTCTGCAACCCGAAGGATAGCCCGTGTTCATCACCTTTGAGGGGCCGGAAGGTTCCGGCAAAACAACCCAGTACCGCACGACCGTGGCGGCCCTCCAGGCGGCGGGCTACAACGTCCTGCCCACGCGGGAGCCGGGCGGCACCCCGATCGGGGAGCAGGTGCGCGAGGTGCTGCTCAACCGGCTGGAGAACACGGCTATGACGCCCGAGGCGGAGGCGTTGCTCTTCAGCGCGGCGCGCGCCCAGCACGTGCGGGAGGTGATCCGCCCGGCGCTGGCGGCGGGGCAGCTTGTGGTCTGCGACCGCTACTACGATTCGACACTGGCTTACCAGGGCTACGGGCATGGGCTTGACCTGGAGGCGCTGCGAGCGATCACCCGCTTCGCCACCGGCGGCCTGACGCCCGACCTGACGGTCTTCCTGGACTGCCCGCCGGAAATCGGGCTGGGCCGCAAGCGGCAGCAGGACGAATTGAACCGGCTGGATCGCATGACGCTGGAATTTCACCGGCGGGTTTACGCGGGCTTTCAGGCCCTGGTGGAAGCGGAGCCGGCGCGCTGGGTGGCCGTGGACGCAACACCCGCGCCGGAGGCGGTGTTCGCGCAGATCGCGGCGGCGCTGCGCCTGCGCGGCCTGCACGTGGGGTAAGAACAACAGGGCACGGATTTTCACGGATTGAACACGGATTCTCACAGATAAAACTCTTGAAAGTCTTTATCCGTGTGAATCTGTGAACCATCCGTGAAAATCCGTGCCCTGTCTTTGGAACCAGCAATAGCACCCCGGTTGTAGCCAGGCGTCAGGAGGCGCCGTTCGTCATCATCAGCACCCCGGCTGCCACAAGCACCACCCCCACTACCGCGAAGAGAATGCGGATGCCCACCGGCCCGATCAGGTGCACCAGCCCGCGAATTAGCCGCCCGCGCTGGGCGTTGCGCCAGCCGAAGATGCCGGCCGCCAGCAGGTAGCCGCCCCACAGCACGATCATCAACCCGATGAGTTGGCGTTGGGTCATCCCCGTGCCTCCTACCGATTGTTACTCACCAGGAGCTGTCCGTCATGGATGAGCAGCCCGCGCTGCAGCGCGCTGCTGGCTTCCACGGCGGCGTCCAGCCCGTGCTCGACGATGCTCAACACGTACGGCCAGGCCGCGTTCATGTAGGCGTGGGTGGAGGTGCGGCCCACGACGCCCGGCACGTTCAGCACGCAGTAATGGGTGATGCCTTCCGCCACGAAGGTCGGGTTGTCATGGCTGGTCGGGCGGCTGGTTTCCACGCACCCGCCCTGATCGATGCTCATGTCGATGATCAGGGAGCCGGGCCGCATGGAGCGCACCATCTCGCGCGTGATCAGAATCGGCGCGCGCACGCCGGGGGTATAGACCGCGCTCAGCAGCACATCCGCGAACCTGCACACCCGTCGCAGGTTGAAATCGTGGGAGACCATCGTCGTGATGGCGTTGCCGAAATGCTCCTGGGCGCGCTGGAGCTGGCGCAGATTCCTGTCCATCACCAGGACGCGCGCCCCGCGCCCGATGAATGCCTCCGCCGCGTTGAGGCCCACCACGCCCGCGCCGATGATCACCACGTCCGCCGGGGGAACGCCAGTTGTGCCGCCCAGCAGGATGCCCTTGCCGCCGTGATTGTTCTGCAGGAACTGGGCGGCGACCTGGGCTGCCATCTGCCCCCCGATCTGGCTGAGCGGGTAGAGCACCGGCAGGTGACCGTCATCTTCCCGGATCATCTCGTAGGCCAGCACGCTGATGCCCGCCTCCTGCAGCGCCCGGACGCCTACATCCGCCGGCCCCGCCATCATGATGAACGCCGCCAGCATCTGCCCGGGATGCATCAGCGCGATCTCCGGCGGCGTCGGGCGCTGGACCT
>CAZGYW010000431.1:0-3378 GCA_964530495.1 uncultured Anaerolineae bacterium | reverse complement strand
ACACCCCGGTACGATTACGCTCCAGCACCTCATCGATTACGCCATCAAGATACCTGCTATCAATCTGATATTGGACCTCGCTATAATGAAAAACATGCGGCTCCTGCGGATAGTTCGCAAACCAGTACACCATCGTTACACGCGCCGGATCCACAGCCCCGCCAAAGTATCGCTCCGCCCCGCGCACCGCCATCATCAGGTACACCCGAGTCTGCAAACGTCGAAGCAGTTCCTCGCGCTGCATGCCCCGCCGCCCGGTCTTCCAATCCACTATGACCAAGCGCCGTCCCGGGTCGATTGCCAACAGGTCAAACACCGCAACCAGCGGCTGGCCACCAATCAGCGTGCCAAACCGCGCTTCAGGAATCACAATCTCCTGGGGTAGATTCAGCGGCGGCTCCGCCAGAAACGCCTCCCACCACCCCGCCAGCAAACCAGTCCCTGCCAGGCCTCCAACCACCCGCTGCACTTCAGAGTCCGGCAAGAACCGCTTCAACAAGAAATAACGTTCCATGAGACGATGAAACGCCTGTCCCTGTACGCTATGCTCTTCATGCTCCAGTGCCGGCTCCATCTCCACCGCCGGCCACTCCTGACCAATCAGATACTTCAACTGAAATCGGCGTGGACAATCCACGTAATCCTGTAAGCTACCCTGGCTAAACTCAAACCCCGCCGGAAGCATCACCACACCTCTCTACTCACCCACGTACTCCCGCAATGCCACCAGTGGCAGGGCAGGGGAATTCCGGGAATCCTCACTGCGAGACCAGAACCTGCCCATATTCCAGGTGATACTCAAACTGCGACGTGCCCGAGTAATACCAACGTACAGAAGCCGCAAGCGCTCAGCCGCGTAATCCAGCCGGGCTTGATCCGACGCGCCCCCCTCTACATAACGGTAATCCGGCCGTTGAAGCACGGCCAGCTGGGCAAGCGCCTCGGCCTGGAGATTGAGCTTGTCGCGCACAAACCAGTACTCGGCCAGGAAATTATCGTATGGTTGAGCTGAGGGAAAGCCATAATTGCTCACACCGAGCAAGTACACGCGATCCCATTCCAGCCCCTTAGCGGCATGCATAGTAGCCACGGTCACCCTACCGGGCTGCGGCTCATAGCCCTGCTCAACGTCATCAAAGCCAACGAACTTGCGCTCGTTCTCGCTAATGGCACGCAACTCGCTCAAGAAATCAGGAAGCCGCCAGCCGGGATTGTTCTGGGCAAACCCACGCATCAGGACCGCGATTTTGTGACCAAGCGCAATATCCGCCGGTTCGAAGAATAGATCCTGTGTGAGCGTAAGAATCAGCTGATCTACCGGCAAGATCGTTGCATTCAACCAGATCGCAACCTTACGACGAAAAGCATCCAGCACTTCAAGGATCTCAGGCATCTCGCTGAAAGCGTCCACCGCAGCGAGCCAATCGGCACTCAAGGGCCAGATAAACTGCTCAACCTCCCGACAGCCCATCAGAACCCGCGCCACATTCTCAATCACCGAGTCATCTTCCGCCAGGTCATCACTGGCGAATAGTGTCCACACTTCGCCGCAGAGCATAGCCAGCGCCTTCGCATTCAATGGATTGGCAAGGAAATTAAGGACATGCCACAGGCGCAGCGCCGCAGCACGTGTGGCTGTCGTGCTGCGCAACAACTCCTCGTGGTCAATACCACGCTCGCTGAGAATCTCGGCCAGGCGATAAGCGTGGTGGTTTTCCGGTGAAAGAACGGCCACAGTTGAGTCGCTATTCTCGCGCCGGAAACGTTCCAGGCTCCTGGCAACAAGCGTGAGTTCCTGCTCAGGGGTGACGTTAACACCTGGTTTCGCGTGGATATACACACTTTCAGCATTGCCAGAAGGATTGGGGCGCGGATCGCCAGGTGGCGCAGGCATAATCATCTGCTCGCGAAATGCGCTTCGCAAGGCTGGCACGGGATGATCATGAACAGCCCAGGTAACCAACTGGTTTGCAAGATCGATGATGGGCAACGTTGAACGGCCGGAGATATGCAACTCACTGGCAACCACTCCAGGCTCGGCCAGGAACATCTGGAGAAACCGTGGATCGGCGGTTGTGAAGGTCGTATTGATCGCCTGATTGGGATCGCCAACACGAACCCAGTTGCGCTCACCACTCAGAAGGCGCAGCATGGTCTCCTGCAGCCAGGAACTATCCTGGGCCTCATCCTCCAGAATATATGGCCAACGATCCTGCAGCCGCCTGAGGTATTGTGTATCTTCGTTGAGGCTAAGGATCGCCAGGCGAACGAGATCATCGAAATCCACTGCGCCACGATAGCTCAGGCTGCGCTGGTAATCGCGGTAGACGGCAATGCAGAAATCGGCCAGTCCAAGCTCGCCTCGGTACGCCTGCAATGCGGTTGATAGAGTGTCCGGATCCCCCAAACGATTCTTGGCATTTTTGATGAAATCAAGTGCAAGCCGGGCGGCAAGCTCCGGCAGTTTCTCTCGATCCACCCAGCGCTGACTCTGTTCGGAAATATCGGTTACCAGGTAACCGCGGAAAACGCTTTCATACTGACCGAGCAGGCTACGCGACAGGTCTGCGATTCTTTGTTCGGCGATGCGCTCATCAATGATCTGGAAGTCCTCAGCCAGACCAACCAGGGCAGGGCGGTCACGTACGATATCATGAGCGAGTCCATGCAGAGTACGAACCCGGTAACCGATGTAGGGCAGCAGGCCACGCTCACGCTGCAGGATGCCAGCGATACGGCTTCTGAAGCTATTCACCGCGCTGTTGGTGAAGGTCACAATCAGAACTTCCTGCCGCTCGATACCCTCCAGAGCGCCCTGCGCTGCAAGGGACTCCACCAGACGCGCTGCGAGATGAGACAGCGTGAAGGTCTTGCCACTGCCTGGCACCGCTGAGATACCCAGCCTGCCGCCCTGATAGCCATCAATGATTGCTGCCTGTTCCTGGCGAAAGCGCACCTGCGTATTCACTGCTGCCCTTCCTCTCCCAGGCGCTGCAGGATCTGCTGAAACACATAGAGCATCGGTCCACGCTGCTCGTAACCCTGCTCACCGAGGTCAGAGATTCCGAGGTAGATATGCTGGCGAGTGCGCCGGATCAAGCCGATCATCAGCCGGAAGAGCATCTCACGCTGGGTCTCAATTTCGTCCTGTTCCGTCCACTCACGCTGGTGAGGGTAGTAACGAGTCAGCACGTGCGGATGAGTCAGCGGCTGATCGAGGCGTTTCCACCAACTGTCACTGCCGACATCCAGCCAGAACTGGTAGTCAACCGCCATATTGCGCATCAAGAAGGTAAACGCGGGGGCCAGCAGTACAGCGTCACTATCTTCCAGATCGGAAGAGCACACGTCTGAACTCCAGTCACGAGATTCCATCTC
>CAZGYW010000430.1:0-3381 GCA_964530495.1 uncultured Anaerolineae bacterium | reverse complement strand
TACGACCGCATCCTGGCGACCTCCAGCGCGTGGGACATTCCCGCGGCGTGGCCGGCGCAGCTCAAGCCGGATGGCATGCTGGTCGTCGGGCTGTGCTTCGGCGGAATCCAGCTCGGCGCGGCCCTGCGCCGCCAGCCGGATGGCAGCCTGCGAAGCAGCGCGCTCTTTCCGCTGGCCCTGCTCGGCCTGCGCGGCGAGGCTGCCGGGCCGGACCGCCATACGATCGTCCCCGGCTCGGCCCTGCACATCGACTTTGTGGAGAACCCGTCTGTAGACGAGGCGGGGATTCACACGCTGTTCTCGGAAGATCACGCCATCAACCAGCTTCCGCTGGAATTGCAGCGCCGCAACCTGGGCCAGTTCAGCTACTACCTGCTGTTTCACCAGCCGCCCGGCTTCGCTATGGTCACTTACCGGGTGGAGGAAGGCCAGCTCGCCTTCGGGCTGGAGCGCTTCGGATGGGGCATCATCTCCCGCACCAGCGCCTGCATGGTCCCCTATGGCGATGAACGGGTGGTGCACACCTACGGCAGCGCAGATGCCTTCCTGACGATGGCTGCCCTGGCCAGCGAGTGGGCCGCCAGCGGCCAGCCGGACCTGGACGACTACGAGCTGCATGTCACCCCGGCCGGGCAGCGCCCGTTCCTGCCCCCAACCGAGCAGGGACTGACCCGCGTTTTTGTGCGGCCCGGCTACACCTACACACTGTGGCGCAAACCCATCCCCGGCGCATGACGCCCTCCCATCCACCCCTGACCCTGTCCGATCTGGAGCGCGCGCTGGCCCTGCCCGGCGTGGACGCGGCCGCCGTCCGCCGGGTGATGCGCCCCCGGCCCGATCTGCGCGGCCCGGAGGAGCCGCCGCCCGGCGTCCCGGCGCGTGAGGCCGGGGTGCTGATCCTCGCCTATCCTCACAGCGGCAGCCTGAGCACCCTCCTGATCCGGCGCATGCCGTCTTCCGGCGTACACTCCGGCCAGATCAGCTTCCCCGGTGGCGCCTGCGAGCCGGAGGATGCCGACCCTGCCGCGACCGCCCTGCGCGAAGCCTGCGAGGAGGTGGGGGTGTGCGGTGCGGACCTGCGGGTGCTCGGCCCGCTGGCGCAGCTGTACATCCCGCCCAGCCGCTTCCTGGTGTGGCCGCTGGTGGCGGCGCTCCCGGCCTGCCCGGACCTGCGCCCCAGCCCGGCGGAGGTGGCCGGATTGATCCACCTGCCGCTGGCCGACCTGCTGGATGACGGCCTCAAGTGCGAGATGGACATGCGCTATGGTGACCTGACCGCGCGCGTGCCGTACTACGCCATCGCGGGCGAGGTGGTGTGGGGCGCGACGGCCATGATCCTGGCCGAGCTGGAGGCGCGCCTGCGCCTGGCCCGGGGCTGAGTTCCTGCCTTTCCCCGCGTTTTTACGTCCTTCCGATGATCTTCCTACGAAGCTCTTATTCTGCGCCGATAGTTTTCTGATGTTCGGCCGGTATAGTTTGGTCATTACCGTAACGAAGACGACGCCGGAGCACCGGCGGCTTTTACAGGAGGATGTGACCATGGCTATGCTGGTTCGTCGTAACAATCTGTGGCGCACGGCTGACCTCTACAACGAGGCGCAGGAACGGGCGCGCGAAAACGCGGGCGCATACCGCCTGGCGGTGGACGCCTACGAAACCGAAGAGGCGCTGGTGATCAATGCCTCCGTGCCGGGCATGAACCCGGACAACATTCACATCAACCTCGAGGACGAAGTTCTGACCATCGAGGGCGAGTTCAACAACAGCGTGGCGGATGTCAAGTACCTGATCCGCGAGCGCGCCGCTGAAGGCCGTTTCCGCCGCAGCCTGCGCCTGAATACCCCGGTGGTGGTCGATCAGATCGAGGCCGTGTTCGATAACGGCATCCTGACCCTGACCCTCCCCAAGGCCCCGGAAGCCCGCCCGCTGACCATCCCGATCCGCAAGGTCGAGTAGCCTCCGGCCGCATCAAGCAGCCTTTTCCCCCGCCCCCGGCGCCCCTTCCCCCTGGTGCCGGGGGTTTTTTGCGTGCCGGAATCCGTGAGGCGGAATCGCGCCCGATGGGATACCATAGACGCCGTTCTCCAACAGTGATGGATTGTGTTATCGATGGGAGCAAGCAATGACCCCCGTGGAACTGCCTGTCCTCAAGACCCTTGAGGCGGTTGAAAGTGTCCTTAGCAACCCCCTGCCCGTGCTGCTGCTGGCCTGGCACGAGAATTCGCCGCGCCGCGATGCGGAAATCGCGCTCAAAGAGGCGCTGGAGAAGTATCCCCGCAAGCTGCAGATTTACCTGGTGGATGCGCGGGACGATGCCGCGCTGGCGGCGCGCTTCGGGCTGGGCACGAACCCCGTACTGATCGGCTGGCACAACGGCGCGGAGTACATCCGCCGCAACCGCCCCTGGAACACGGACGTCAACGGCGTGGCGGCAGAGATGGCCGCGCTCGTCCCGCCCGATCCCGCGGCGGAGGGCGAAGAAGAGGTCCCCGCCGTGGAAGACCGGCCGGTGCATGTGACCACCGCGACCTTTATGGAGCAGATCGTCAAGAGCAAGCTGCCGGTCGTGGTGGACTTCTGGGCGGAGTGGTGCCAGCCCTGCAAGATGGTGGCGCCCATTCTGGAGAAGCTGGCGAAGGAATTCGCGGGCAAGGTGCGCATCGCCAAGATTGACGTCGATGCCAACCAGGAGCTGGCCCAGCAGTTCGGCATTCAGAGCATCCCCACGCTGATGTTCGTCAAGAACGGCAAGATCGTGGGGCAGAACCCCGGCGCCGTGCCGGAAGCGGCCCTGCGCGATGTGATCAACCAGCTCATCGCCCTGCAGGTGTAGGGCCGCATGAGCGAGTCGTCATCCGCTTCCCCGCTGGCCGCGGTGCGCGGCGAGCCGAGCTATGTGTGGCGGGCCGGGCAGGAGCGCCGCCTGGCCCTGATCAACGTTCACGCGCCGCTGGCCGGCCGGAGCGTCCTGGAGGTCGGCTGCGGGCTGGGGATGTACACCGCCGAGTACCGCAAACGCTACACGCCGCAGGTGGAAGCCTTCGACGTGGAGTTCGCGCGCGTGCGGCAGGCGCAGGCCTTCACGCCCCACGCCGTGATCGCTGCCGGGGAGGCGATGCCCTACCCGGCGAACAGCTTCGATGTGGTCATCAACAACGAGGTGCTGGAGCACGTGACTGATGACCGGGCGACGGTGGCGGAGATGGTGCGCGTCTGCAGGCCGGGCGGGCGGATCGTGACCTTCTGCCCGAACCGCTGGTATCCGGTGGAACAGCACGGGCACTACTGGCGCGGGGAATACCACTTCGGCAACACGCCGCTGATCAACTACCTGCCGGACCGCTGGCGGAACCGCCTGGCGCCCCACGTGCGGGTTTACAC
>CAZGYW010000429.1:0-3385 GCA_964530495.1 uncultured Anaerolineae bacterium | reverse complement strand
CCCCACCAACCCCCCCCCCCCCCCCCCCCCCCAACACCCTATCCTACACTCTTTCTCTACACGACGCTCTTCCGATCTTGATCCGGACCTGGCCGCTACGGCGGGGCCCACGGCGACCACGCCCGAGGATCGGCGCGGGGCAAGCGGCCTGCTGCGCTTCCTGCTGGCCCGGCGCGAGTCCGCGCTGGCCCTCGGCGGGCTGGCGCTGCTGGCCGGAAGCTTCGCGCTGGAGGCGCTGGGCGGCCCGCCCGGGATCGCCACGGCGATCCATCTCGTAATCATTGCCCTGGCGGGTCTCCCGATCATGATTCACGGCTGGCGCGAACTGCGCTTCACCCGCCGCGTGACCATCAACCTGCTGATGAGCATCGCCACGCTCGGTGCGCTGCTGATCGGCGAGACGGGCGAGGCGGCCACCGTGATCGTGCTCTTCGCCCTGGGCGAGGCACTGGAAGGTTACGCCGCCGAGCGCGCCCGCTACTCGCTGCGCAGCCTGCTGGCCCTCGTTCCCCAGGAAGCGACCGTCCTGCGTCCGTGCCTGGACTGTGTCGAGCACCTGGGCCGGGAAGGCTACACCGGCGGACCCTGCCCGTTCTGCGGCACCCACGAGACCCGCGTCCCGGTTAGCGCGCTGAAGGTGGGTGAGACAGTGCTGGTCAAGCCCGGCGAGCGCATCCCGATGGACGGCAGTGTCCTCAGCGGGGCATCGGCCGTCGATCAGGCGCCGATCACGGGGGAGAGCATCCCGGTGGAGAAGCAGGCTGGCGCTGAGGTCTTCGCCGGGACGGTTAACGGCACCGGCGCGCTGGAAGTGCGCGTTACCCGCCTGGCGGTGGACAACACCCTCAACCGCATCATCCAGCTCGTTGAAGATGCCCAGAGCAGCCGCGCGCCCGTCCAGCGTTTCGTGGATCGCTTCGCCCGCTGGTACACCCCGGCGGTCGTCGTCCTGGCCGCAGGGCTGGCGGTGCTCCCGCCACTGCTCTTTCAGGCCCCGTTCTGGGATACGCCGGACGCGCGCGGCTGGCTATACCGCGCACTGGCCCTGCTGATCATCGCCTGCCCCTGCGCGCTGGTGATCAGCACCCCGGTGACCATCGTCAGCGCCCTGACGGCCGCCGCCCGGCGTGGCATCCTGATCAAGGGCGGCGCGCCCCTGGAGGCGCTGGCCGGAGTGCGCGCCTTCGCCTTCGACAAAACCGGCACGCTGACGGAAGGCCGGCCGGCGCTGATCACCGCCCGTGCCGTGGACTGCGAAACCGGGACCGGCACTCTGGCCTGCGAACCGTGCAACAACCTGCTGGCCCTGGCCGCGGCCCTGGAACGCCGCTCCGAGCATCCGCTGGCCCAGGCTGTGGTGAACGCCGCCAGCGATCACCGGCTCCTGGCCCGTTACCCGGCCGCCCAGAGCGTCACCACGCTCACCGGGCAGGGCGTCCAGGGCACAGTGGATGGCCGCCAGATCACGATCGGCAGCCATCCTTACTTCGATACCGCCTACCCCCATCCGGTGGATCTCTGCCTGGAAGTGACCGGGCACGAACAGCAGGGCCGTACCGCCATGCTCCTGGCGGATGGCGAGCGGGTGGTCGGCATGCTGGCGGTGGCGGATCAGCCCCGCGCGCACAGCAGCGCGGCTGTGCAGGCCCTCAAGGCGCTGCGCCCCACCCCGCACACCGTCATGCTCACCGGCGATAATGCCGTCACAGCGCAGGCCATCGGCGCCCAGGTAGGTGTTGACGAAGTGCGCGCCGGGCTGCTGCCCGGCGAAAAGCTGGAGGCAGTGCGCGCCCTGGAGCAGGCCCACGGGCCGACCGCGATGGTCGGTGACGGCATCAACGACGCGCCCGCGCTGGCGGCTGCTACCGTCGGAATCGCGATGGGTACCGGGGCCACCGCCCAGGCGATGGAAACCGCGGACATCGTTCTGATCCACGATGACCTGCGCCGCCTGCCGGAAGCCGTAACGATCAGCCGCCGCACGCTGCGCCTGATCCGCCAGAATGTGGGCCTCAGCCTGGGGCTGAAGGCTGCGTTCCTGCTGCTGACGCTGTCCGGCTCGGCGACGCTGTGGATGGCCGTCTTCGCGGACGTGGGCGCCTCTCTGATCGTGACCGCTAACGGGCTGCGCCTGCTGCGCCAGCGCCCGCCGGCCTGATCCCGGGTTGTTACCGGAGGAGTAGTACAACTCTCCCAGAGAAATCCCTGGCAAGCCATGCTATTCTTCAAGTGTCCTATCGCTTACCTCATATCAAGGAGTCTACATCATGCTTTATCTCCCGCGTGAAGAAGGTCAGGGCCTCGTAGAGTACGCGCTGATCCTCGTCCTGGTCGCCATCGTCGTGATCGTCATCCTGGCCCTGCTCGGCCCGGCCATCGGCAACATCTTCAGCAACATCGTCAGCGCGCTGTAAGCATTCCCGTTCTTGATCGACTCATGACCCCGCCCTCACCGGCGGGGTCATCGTTTTTTACTCCCTCGTGGTTAGCGCAGTGTTAGGCATTTTGCCAGAATGTCATCGGCAAGAATGCTCAATGACCATTCGCTTGATATCCCCCGCCATGCTACAATCCAGCTAGCCAGCACCCCTGGTTTTTTCCCTTTCCGTGTAGCCAAGGAGTACCCTCCAATATGGCGCAAGATGACTTTCTCTTTCGCGACGACCTGGCCAGCCTGGACCCGGCTGTCGCTGACCTGATCCGGTTTGAAGAGGCCCGGCAGGCCCATCGCCTGATCCTGATCCCCTCCGAATCGACCATCTCCGGCGCCGTGCGGAGCGCGACGGCCTCGGTTTTCCAGAACATCTACGCGGAGGGCTACCCCCTCAGCGCCACGCGTAAGCTCACCGAGCCGGAAATTCTCGATTACGACCTCCGGCTGGCGGAATACCGACGCTACGCGGACGAGCGCTACTACAAGGGCACCGAGTACGCCGATATCGTAGAGGCGCTGGCCCGCCGCCGCGCTGCGGAGCTTTTCGCCACTCCCGCCGTCCCCCCGGAAAAGCTGTGGGTCAACGTCCAGCCGCTCTCCGGCGCACCGGCCAACAACGCGGTCTATGCCGCCCTGCTCCAGCCCGGCGACACCGTCATGGGCATGGACCTCCTGCACGGCGGTCATCTGACCCACGGCAGCCCGGTCAACCGCAGCGGCATCAACTACAAGATCATCAGCTACGGGGTGGACCCCACAACCGAACTGCTGGACTACGACGAGATCCAGCGCCTGGCCACCGAGCATAAGCCGAAGATGATCATCTGCGGCTTCACCAGTTACCCGTACATGGCCGATTACGCCCGCTTCCGTGCCATCGCCGATTCGGTGGGCGCCTACCTGCTGGCCGACATCTCGCACATCGCTGGCCTGACGGCTGCCGGGGTTGTC
>CAZGYW010000428.1:751-3386 GCA_964530495.1 uncultured Anaerolineae bacterium | reverse complement strand
CCCCCCCCCCACCCTATCCTACACTCTTTCCTACACGACGCTCTTCCGATCTGCCAGCAGGCGGGCCGCCTCCAGCCGCGGGTCGTCCGCCGGGATATGGCGCTGGCCGGACGCCAGCAACGCGTCCAGGCGGTCAGCCAGGGCGTCGGGGTCCAGCCGGGCGGGATCAGGGCGGTAGTCAGTCATGCGTGCCTCGCAGGTAGTGGCGCAGCTTCTCCGGCAACCCCAGCAGGTCCGACAGCCGGGTAAGGGCGCGGAACTGGGCCATCTTGACCGCGCTCTCCGATTTGCCAAGCATCTCCGCCACCTCCCTGTGACTCCTGTTTTCTACAAAGCGCAGCAGCAGGATAGTCTGCTGCTCGTCATTCAGTTGGCTCAGCGCGGCCCGCAGGCCGTCAAGCTCGCCGCGCTCCTCCATATGCACTTCCGGCTGGGGCGCGTCATCGGCCAGGTCATCGGTCAGCGGCCCGACCGGACGCCGGTAAGCCCGGCGGTGGAAGTCCGCTACCCGGGCCGCGGCGATGCGATACAGCCAGGCCTCGAAGGGCGCGCCGGTCGGCTCGTAGCCGGGCAGCGCTTCCACCATCTTCAGGAAGACCTCCCCGGTCAGGTCTTCGGCATCGGCATCCGTGGGAACACGGTAGACGATGTACCGGTAGATCGCGGGGGAGTATTCCCGGTAGAGGGCGGCGACCGCCTCGGCATCACCGTGCCGGGCGCGTTGGATGAGCGAGTCGAGTGCGTGCGCAGGCGTCATAGCCAGAATTATCACTCACATAGCCTGCCCCGCCCAGGCCCCCGGAAGTACTGGCGGGCCGGGCGGCAAACGCCCCGATTGCCGTCCCTACATCTAATAAACCGCGCAACAGCCTCGAATGTCACCTGTGCAGAATAGTCCCAAAGTCATGTGTGACATTCAGCCGGGTGGGACGGTATAACAGGCGTAGAAGGGCTAACACACCATTGAGAAAGTGTGGAGAGGACACCATGAAAAAGCTCAGTCTGGCTGTAATCCTGCTGCTGTTCACCCTGGTCATCGGGCAAAGCGCCTTCGCCCAGGACGAAACACCTGTCTCTGTGGAAATCGTCGGTTACATCACGGAGATCACCGAGACCGCGATTGTCGTGGACGGCTACGCCATCCCCTTCAACCCCGCCTATGACCCGTCAATGCTGGTGGTGGGTGACCGCGTCCAGATCCTCGGCTATATCGAGTCCACCGTCGTCGGCGAGTACTTCGTCGTGACAACCCTCGCCGTGGTCGACCCGCTCGACTTCGACCTGGACGACATCCTCGATGACGTTGACAACTGCGTTGAGGTGGCCAACCCCGATCAGCTTGACACGGACCTGGACCTCATCGGCGATGCCTGCGACCCCGACCAGCTCGACAGCGACGCTGACGGGATCGTGGATGCGCTGGATAACTGCCCGCTGGTGGCCAACGCCGATCAGCTTGACACTGACGCAGATGGCGTTGGTGATGCCTGCCTGGTGGTCGAAGAGCCTGTAGAGGAACCGGCTGGGGAAGGTTGCCTGGCTGAAGATCACCCGGTCGCCAGCACGCTCGCCGATGCATTCGGCGTGGACTACGCCACAATTTCGGCCTGGGCCTGCGACTATGGCCTGGGCGAAATCGCCAAGGCCCTGCTCATGGCCGACCAGGTGGAGTACTCCGATATCGAGACCATTCTGGCTTCCGCCGCCGAGCTGGGCTGGGGCGAGATTCTGAAGGCCGCCGGCCTCAGCCCGAGCGCCTTCGCGCCCGGCCAGGTCATCAGCGGCCGCTACCACGGCGAGTACGCCACCGTTGACGGCGAGCAGCTTGAGCTCCAGATTCGGGACCGCGAGCAGACCGAGCTGAACGCCCCCGGCAACAGCGGTAACGCCCCCGGTCACAACCGTGACAATGGCGAAGATGCCCCCGGCAACAGCGAGAACGCGCCCGGCCACAACCGCGATACCGGCGACGATGCCCCCGGCAACAGTGAGAACGCCCCGGGCCAGATTAAGAAGAACTAACGCCCCCGCGATCAGGGTGTGAAATTCAGGTTACTACTCCTGCTGCACGGGAGGGCGGTGGAAGGGCAAGCCACCGCCCTCCCCTCGTTTTCCCTCCGCGCCTACCCGCCAATCACATTCCAGACCGCGCCGTTCGGCTCCAGGCGCAGGACGCTGCCGTCCGCGCTGCGCAGGTAGATCGTCTCGGCCGCATCCGTCCCACGCTCGATCTGGTAGGCGCCCTCGTAGGTCACCTCCGGCTGGAGGCCGAGCGCCAGGCGGTTACGCACCGGGTCGCTGCCGCGCCAGATCACACCCAGGATGCGCACCGGCTGGTAGCGACCCTCCGGCGGCACGAAATTGGTGTCTTCCTCCGGGGTCTGGCCGCCCACGTAGCGATTGGGGAAGGACGTCCAGGCCGGAGCGCGGCCATCCCCGAACAGGACATACACCCGATCCTGGTCGGTGACGTAGATCATCCGCCCGCCCTCAAACACCTGCTCGATATGCGTGCTCTCCACCACCCGCTCGGCAGCGCAGGCTTCCGGCGCGGGCGCGAAGAACCACTCGTAGGCGCACAGCAGCGGCACATCCAGGCCCTGTTCCACGTAGAACTGACCGTTATCCACTGTCA
>CAZGYW010000428.1:0-741 GCA_964530495.1 uncultured Anaerolineae bacterium | reverse complement strand
CTGTCAGCAGGAAGGAGGCGAAGCCACGGTCGCGGCGGCTGGTGGGCACGACCAGCGATCCGCTCGGCTCCACGTTCCAGAGCTGATTGCGCTGGCCGAGCACGTCCAGCTTGTAAATCGCAGCCCGGTCCGCCCCGCGAATGGACCAGTACAGCGTCAGCGAATCGCCGGGGAACACGTAGGCCGGGTCGCCGCGGAAATACTCGATACGCGGCGCGTTGGGATTTGGCCGCGGCGTGGCCGTGATCGCCACCGGCAGCGGTGTGCGCGTCGGCCCCACAATCGAGGTCGGGCTGGGTCCACCGGTGGGCGTGGTGCGGCCCGGCGTGGCGGTGGCTGAGGGAACGGGCGTCAGCGTCGCACGGGGGGTCAGGCTGGGCGTCAGGGTCAGCAGCGCGGTGGGAATCACCGGGTCAATCACCCCGCCACAGGCGCTCAGCAGCAGGGTCAGCGCCAGCGTAACCGGCACGAAAAGCTTCCTGATCATGGCCTCTCGCTTCCCTTTACATCGTCGCTCTTGACAATTCAAAGACAATTTTTCATCACGTTTCGGCGGCGCTTGACAAGGATTCTGCGCTGTGCTACAGTACCGCAAGTTAAGTTTCCTGCAAGCAGCAGGCAAGAGTCACAGAGCCTATCGTCCCATTCCACTGCCCGTCCGCACACCCCGGTTTGACTGCATCACGGCGGGCATGATGGCGCTCTGCGCAGGCGCTATTATACAATCAGGGCCGGTCAACC
>CAZGYW010000427.1:0-3400 GCA_964530495.1 uncultured Anaerolineae bacterium | reverse complement strand
CCTGGACGCGCTGACCCGCGAGCGCCTGAGCCTGGACCTGATGCGCGTCTGGGCCGCCCACCAGCAGACAGTGCTGATGGTGACGCACAACATCAGCGAGGCGGTGCTGCTGGCGGACGAGATCCTGGTGATGAGCCCGCGCCCCGGCCGGATCGCGCAGGTCATCCCGGTGGCGCTGCCCCGTCCGCGGACGCTGGAGATGCTCTACAGCCCGGAGGTCGGACAGATTGCCGGGCAGGTGCGGGCCGCCATTGCCCACAACGGCCACATGTGAAAGGCTTTCACCGCAAGGATCGCAAAGAAAGGCGAATTGCATAGGACGCAAAGGGTCTTGGTAGTGGCTTTTCCTGGCATCCCTGACGGTGAGGTTTTTTGCCCCCGGGCGGCTTGTGCCTGTCTTCAGATGGCTGTACAATGCCCATAGTAGGAAAAATGTACCGGGTGAACGCCGGCCGGTGAGGGTGACGCGGCGGGGCCTTTGAGGGGGAAACAACACGATGAGTGCACTGGTGGAACTGCTCAGGGGCGTTGAGCTGTTTGCCGGGCTGGATGCCGGGCAACTGGCTCAGTTGGCCGCGATCACCCGGCGGAAGGACGTTCAGGATGGCGAGGTGATCATCAGCCAGGGGGAAGCGGGCGACGCCCTGTATGTGATAGACGAAGGGCAGGTGGAGGTCATCCTGCCGGGTGCGCGCACGGCTGCCTTCCTGGGACCGGGGCAGATCTTCGGTGAGATGGCGCTGGTCGACTACGGGCTGCGCTCGGCGACCGTCCGCTGCGCCACCGGGACGGCGCGCCTGGCTATCATCCCGCGCGAGGATTTCGAGCACCTGTGTGCCGCGGACACCGCGATCGGCTACATCGTGATGCGCAATATGGCCAGCGATCTATCCTTTAAGCTGCGGCATCGGAATCAGGAGTTGCCATCCGACTGATGAGTGTGCACAGGCCAGCGGGGAAACAACACACGAAAGGGGGCGCGCCATCCTGATTGTCCAGCCAGACATCATCCCGGCGCACAGCACTTATGATCTACAAAGTCAGCTATGTGGTGGTAGGCGGTCAGCACCCCGGCGGGATTATGAATCATATGCAGCGGCCGGAGGTCGGGGACCGGGTCGAGATTGGCAAGCTGCTGTTCGAAGTGATTGAGGTGCATGAAGTCATGCCGCCCCGGGGCGATTTTCTGTTCCTGCACGCCACGGTGAAGCCGGTGAAGTAGACCGTTCCGCGCCAGATTTGCCCCCGGACGCCGGCTGCCTGGCCGGCGTTTGCGTCCCGGCAGCGACCGGCTAGACCTCGAAGCTCATGAAGTCCTGGGCCAGCACGACCGGCCCGCCGAAGGTTTCCGCTGCTTCCCCCACCAGGTGGCTGGTGTCAAGCGAGCCGTGCCGCCCGAAGACCTCATAATGCACCAGCACCAGGCGTTTGGCCCCCGCGGCGCGGGCCGCCTCGCCTGCCTGGCGCGCGCTGGAATGGCCCATCCCGTCCGCGCCCGCCGCTTCGTGGATGAACAGATCGGCGTTGTGCGCCAGTTCCGTCAGGGAAGGCGTTGGCGCGGTATCGCAACTGTAGGCAGCCACAAAACCGGTGCGCTTATTCTCAATCCGCAGGCCGATGGTGGGTACGTAGTGGCGCACCGGCCAGGACGTGATCCGGAAATCGTTGTTTTCCAGCAGAAGCTGGTTGCTGCGCTCCAGCACGCGGTGAAAGGCCACCGGGAAAAAGTCCGGCCATTCGTCCCAGGTGAACATCAGCATCATGTCTTCCACACGGTTGAGGCAGTGATGCAGCCCGTAGACGCGCAGCGCCCGGCGGCGGCCCAGGAACCACATGTTGTTGAGCAGGATGGGCACGCCCAGCACGTGATCCGGGTGGAAGTGCGTCAGGATCATGTCGGTCAGGGCTTCGTAATCAACGCCGACTTTGCGCAGGCGGGCAATCGGGTTGGAGCCGCAGTCCACCAGCACCCCGCTCTCCTGCCCCTTGAGCACAAAATGGGTGTTATCGTGGTCCATATCCGGGACGATTGCCGACGATCCCAGGACGATGAGCTGTGCCATATGCGCCTCGCCGTGTGAAGGATGCCGCCTTCACAATAGCCCAGTTTCGCCCCCGGCGCAATTCCACGCCGCGTTGCGGCGCTGGGGCACGTGGCAGGTCGCCACCGGACGCAAAGAACGGCGCGGTAGTCTGCGCCGTTGGGGTCAAGCCGTGGCCGCCCCCCGCCGGGAGTCGCCCGGCAGGAGTGGATGATGTACTACCCTGGCTGCATGCTGTGCAGCGTGCCGTGGCAATCCACACAACTGTCCAGGCCGACCGTCAGCGCGTGCCCGCCGCTGACCAGATACCCCTTGAAGTCGCGCTCCGTCCGCATGTGGCAGTCGCTGCACTCAGACGGCGCATCCGTCCCCCCGCGCATGTGCACGTTGTCGACGGCGATCTGGTGAGCATGGCACTCAGTGCACACGCCTTCATAGTGCATGTACGGGGCTTCGGTGGGCAGCGGTTGCAGGTGACAGGTGTCACACAGGGCGGTGACGCTCTCCGCCGCCAGGTGCCCGCTGTGCGGGTCATGGCAATCCTGGCACTGCACCGCCCGCGGCCCATTGTGATCGCTGACCACCCACTCCGCGTAGGTCACGGTGTGATCGCCCTCGTGGCAGGTCGCGCACGCCGCCGAGTCCTGCGGCACCGTCCGCACCTCGTGCTCGCGCTCCAGGGCATCCGTTGTCTGGTCGGCGGCCCGGGTGTGGCAAGCCATACAGGTCACGCCCCAGTAATCCGGCCCCGCCTCCGCCTCAAAGTTGGTGGTGTGGCAGGTCAGGCACTCCGTGGAGCGTTTGACCCGTTCCCACGCCGCCTGGAACGTCCGGTCATAGAGTGTCAGCCGGTGGCTGGAGAGCATCCAGCCCTCGTATTGGTCCGCATGGCACTCGCGGCAGTCTTCCGCGCGGAGGGTCCGCGGCCCGCCGGCCTGGATGGAGTCGCCTCCACCCAGGCTCAGGAGCAGGACGCTGACCAGGGCAGCAGCCAGGAGGCCAATGCGCGTTCGCGTTGTCAGGCCTGGCATCTGGAATGGCTACCTGGCTTCCAGGCTGACCAGGTCACGCACCCAGGCCTTGCTCGCGAAACCGGGCATGACCAGGCGCAGGCTGCCATCTTCCTGAACAAGCATGCACTCAGCGCAGTCCTTAAGGGCCGCCACTTCGATCTCGGCCTCAAAACCGTCCGCGGCGGTCGCGACCAGGGTCGCGGCGTCGTCGCCCAGTCCGGCAGCTTCCAGCAGGGCGGCCAGGCTCACGCCGGTGTATTCGGCTTCGGGATCGTCATCCTTCGGCCCGGCCACGGTGGCGGTGATCATCTCCAGCCCTTCCAGGTCCGCCCATTCCCAGTCCAT
>CAZGYW010000426.1:0-3410 GCA_964530495.1 uncultured Anaerolineae bacterium | reverse complement strand
GTGAGTGACGAGGCACAGGTCATGAAGCTGGGCCTGTACTGCGTGGGCGGTTTCGTGCGTGACCTGCTGCTGAACCGCCCGACGACGGATATTGACCTGGTGGTGGAAGGAGATGCCATCAGCCTGGTGCGCCACCTGGTTGAGGTGTGCGGCGGTTCGATGCGCAAACACGTGCAATTTGGCACCGCGACGTGGATCCTGGATGACCGGGTGCGGGATCGCTACGGCCACGCACCTGACTGGCCGGTCACGCTCGATTTTGTGACTGCCCGCGACGAGTTTTACGAGAACCCGACGGCACTCCCAACGATTGAGCAGGGATCGATCAAGCTGGATTTGCACCGCCGCGATTTTTCCATCAATACGCTGGCGATCCGCCTGTCTCCGGAACCGTTCGGCCAGTTACTGGATTTCTGGGGCGGCGAGCTAGACCTGCAGGCCGGGCGCATTCGCGTGCTGCACAGCCTGAGCTTCATCGACGATCCGACCCGCATCCTGCGGGCGGCGCGGTTTGAACAGCGGTTCGGCTTCCAGATCGAGGGCCGGACGCTGGGATTGATTCCGCCAGCGCTGCCCTTGCTGGACCGGGTTAGCGGGCCCCGCCTGCGCCATGAGCTGGAACTGATCCTGGTGGAAAAGCGGCCGGAACTGGTGCTGCGGCGCCTGGGGGAGTTGGGAGTGCTCGAATACCTGCATCCTTCGCTGCAGGCCGATGATTGGCTGAGTATTGCGTATGAGGCGGCGCGCCAGGCCCGCAATCAGACGCCGTGGGCGTCTATCGCTGTGCCGGATGACACCGATAGCTGGACTCTGATCCTGTTTGCGATCTTGTGTGCCCGGCTGGAGGCTGCTGCGGCGGAGCATGTTTCACGCCGGCTGCAGGTGCGGCGGCAGACACTTGATGAGGTGCTGGACAGCGTAACGACTCTGCAACGGCGATTGCCGGCGTTGCAGGATTGGATAGCCCCCAGCAGCGTTGTCCAGGAGCTGCACGGGCTGAGTCCAGTGGGGTTGACGGCTGCCTGGGCGATGGCGCCAACGTATGAGGCCCGCGCCCAGATCGTGCGCTTTGTTGACGAGTGGCAGCACGTGCGGCAGTCAACCACCGGTCATGATCTTCATGTGCTGGGTGTTAAACCGGGTCCAGCTTACGGGCGCATCCTGAGCCGGCTGCGGCGTGCCTGGCTGGATGGCGAGGTGGATACGCCAGAAGCAGAGCATGCACTTGTCTTGCAGTTGCTGGCCGAGGGGTGGGGGGAAGCGGATGACTGATGGTACCCGGCAGGAGGCGCTGGCCACATTCGATGTAGTCTACGACGTGCAATTGCGGCTGGCCACTCGCGCGGACCTGCCGGCGCTTGAGTGGTTCGGGCAGTTCACGCACTATCGCCCCCTGTTTGCGCGAACGTTTGAACAGCAACTGCAGGGTCGGCGGCTGATGCTGCTGGCGGTGGTGAACGAATTCCCGGTGGGGCAGATCTTCATCCATCTGACCGACGCGGGTTTGCCGGAAGTCCAGTGCCAGCGGCGTGGGTACGTGTATGCGCTGCGCGTGCTTGAGCCTTTTCAGGGGCAGGGCATCGGTTCGCGCCTGATCCTGCAGGCGGAGGACACGCTGCGCGAGCGCGGGTATCGCTGGGTGGTGATCGCCGTGGCCAAGACAAATTCCGGTGCCCGGCGCCTGTACGAGCGGCTGGGCTACGTTGTTTATGGTGATGACCCGGGCCGCTGGTCATACGTGGATCATCGTGGGCGCATACAACGAGTCGAGGAGCCGTCGTGGATGCTCCAGAAGCGGTTGTGACGGTGGTAAATCCGGTCGCAGGAGGGTGCAGTGGCGAGACGTAAATGGCGCGGCAGGGTGCAGGACCCCGAGCCGCAGGAGGCTGTTGAACAGGCGGCGGAGCAGCAGCGTCGGCCATTGGTCGTGCGCAAGCGGGCGCTGGCACTCATCCTGCTCGTGTTGGGAGGCACGATCGTGATCGCGCTTGACCGCCCGGTCCAACTCCCTCAAGTGTTGGATGGACAGTGGCCAACCCTGCTGGTCATTGGCGGGGCGATTGTGCTGCTGATCGGCATGATCACGACCTGGCAGCCCGGGGCGCTGGTCGGCCCGTTGATCAGTGCTGTCGGCCTTGTCTTCCTGCTGGAGCAGCAGGGGCAGGCTGCCAGCCTGACGCTCCTGGCCGGGGCGCTGCTGGCAGCGACCGGAGTCGCGATTGTGGCGCGCGGGTTAACGCTGGCGCGGCGTTGACGCGCCTTCAGGACGCCTGATTGCTGCTGCGCATCGCCTGATCCAGGTCGGCGATAATGTCCTCAACATCTTCCAATCCTACCGAGAGGCGCACCAGCCCATCGGTGATGCCCATTCTGGCCCGGTCCTCCGGTGGTGTCTTGAAATTCATCATACTGGCCGGATGGGCGATGAGCGTGTCCGCCGATCCCAGGCTCACGGCCAGCGTGCACAGCCGCAAGCGATTCATCATCAGCCGGCCAGCCTCATAGCCGCCCTTGAGTTCAAACGACAGCATGGCGCCAAAAGCGTCCATCTGGGCGCGGGCCAGATCGTGCTGAGGGAACGAGTCGAGTCCCGGATAGTGCACCCTGGCGACGGCGGGATGTGCCTCCAGGAAGCGGGCGACGACCATGCCGTTTTCGCAGTGACGGGCCATGCGCAGGTGAAAGGTCTTGAGGCCCTGGGCCGTTAACCAGGCATCCATCGGGCTGGCAACCGCGCCAAAGGTGTGCAACGCCGGGAGCAGGCGGTCATGGTAGAGTGCCTGGTCCGGGGTGATGAGCACGCCTCCGATCACGGTGCCGTGGCCGGTCAGGTATTTGGTGGTGCTGTGCAGGACAATGTCCGCACCGGCCTCCAGCGGGCGCTGCACAAATGGCGAGGCAAAAGTATTGTCCACGGCAACGAGCGCACCGGCGGCGTGGGCACGCTCAACCACGCCACGAATGTCGGTGATCTCCATCGTTGGGTTGACCGGCGTCTCGATGTAGACGAGCTTCGCCCCGGGGTTGTGTGCCAGCGCTGCCTCCAACGTATTAAGCTGCGGGCCAGAAAAGCTGACTTCGCGCACCCCGAACCCGGCTATATTCTTCTTCAGAATCGTGTGCGTTGCGCCGTACAGGGCCTGCTGGTGGATGACGATGTCTCCCTGGCGGAGCAGCCCGACCAGCAGCGTGCTGATCGCGCCCATGCCAGAACCGGCCAGCAGCGCACAGGGACGCGCGGGCAGATTGAGGCCCTCCAGGGCGGCAATCGTGGCGGCAGTGGCTTCCACATTGGGGTTGCTGAGCCGGCCATAGATATAGCCGTGTTCCTCCTCGCGCCAGAGTGACTGGCCGTGCTCGACACTGTCGAAGCGGTAAGTGGAGGACATGTAGATCGGCAGGATGTGGGC
>CAZGYW010000425.1:0-3413 GCA_964530495.1 uncultured Anaerolineae bacterium | reverse complement strand
GATGGAATCTCGTGACTGGAGTTCAGACGTGTGCTCTTCCGATCTCGGATCATGCTCATCAGCGTCGGGTTGCGCCGTCCCCCGCCACCGACGATCATCTCCGCGATGGGCGCGGGCGCGAAACGGCGGTAGGCGTCGGCGATGCTGGCCGCGCTCAGAGCAGTGACCGTCGCCACCACGTCCACGTCGCGCAGGCCGCGCGCCCGGCCTTCCGCCAGCAGGTCAGCCGCCATTGCTGCCGTGTACAGCTCACGGCCGGTCGTCTTGGGCGGGCGGCGGGCATAGTAGGGGTGATCGAGCAGCCCGGCCAGCCAGGCCTCGTCCACCGTGCCCGCCGCGCCGAGCGTACCGTCGGTGTCGTAACCCTGCGCGCCATCCGTCAGCAGGACCGCGATCTCGTCGATCAGGCAGTCGGCCGGGCCGGTGTCAAAGCTGATCGGGGCGCTGGTGGAATCGTTTAACGGCGGCAGGAAGGTGACGTTGCCGATCCCGCCCAGGTTCTGCACCGCCCGCCAGTGATCGGGATGGCGCAGCAGCAGCCAGTCGGCGTAGCTGGTCAGGGGCGCGCCCTGCCCGCCGACGGCGATATCCCGCGCCCGGAAGTTGCTGACCGCCGTGATCCCCGTCCGTTCCGCGATCACGCTGGCTTCCGTGATCTGCAGGGTAGAGGTGGCGCGCCCGTCCGGCTGGACGGTGTGCCACAGCGTCTGGCCGTGGGAGCCAATCAGGTCGACCTCCGCGGCGGGCAGGCCGATCCCTTCCAGCAGGGCCAGCGCCGCTTCCGCGAACAGCTCGCCCAGGATCATATTCAGCTCGCACAGCGCGTCCACACGGCTGTCTTCCGGCCGGATCTGGGTCAGGATGCGTGGCTGGAAGCCGGGCGGATAGGGATGGGTATGGGCGGCGACGATGCGGGCGCTGATGTGCGGCGGCGCGCCCTCAATCTCGCACAGCGCCGCGTCGATGGCGTCCGCCGACGTGCCGGAAATCAAGCCGATGATCTTCATTGAGGAGCCTTTCTATGCCGCCTGCGGGTGGTCGTCCGCCACAAGGTCAAGTTCTGCCGCGTCGGCGTTGGCATCCACCTGCTCCGGCGACTTGCAGCCGGGGATCACGCAGGTGACTGCCGGGTGGCGCAGGCACCAGGCCAGCGCCCAGGCCGCCATCGGCACGCCGGCCGGCACTTCGTCACGCTGAATGCGCTCCACTTCGCGCAACTGGGACTGGATGCGCTCGTTTTCGCGCAGGGAGCGCACGTCGTCCGGGTTGGTGAAGGTCGCGCCGGGGGTGTACTTGCCGCTCAGGAAGCCGCTGGCCAGCGGCACACGGGCCAGCACGCCCAGGTTCTGCTCCAGGCACAGCGGCAGGACTTCCGCCTCCGGCTCGCGCTCCAGGCGGTTGTACACAACCTGGATCGCCCCCGACCCGACGGCCGTGGACTGACGGACCTGGTGGGTGCGGTCGCCCTGGCTGCTGATCGAAATTCCCAGGTGGCGCACCTTGCCCGCCGCCACCTGCTGGCCGAGCATCGTCCACAGCGCGTCGTTGTCGAAGGCCGCGTCATCCCCGGAGTGGAACTGGTAAAGGTCGATATAGTCCGTGCCCAGCGCGCGGAGCGAGTCCTCAAGCTGCTTACGAACGTCTTCGGCGCTCCACAGGTCGTCGCGGCTGAAGTTACTCTTGAAGCGGTGGCCGAACTTGGTGGCCACCACCCAGTCCTCGCGCCGGTCGCGGCGCAGGAAGTCGCCGACCAGCGCCTCCGAGACATGATCACCGTAGCACTCAGCCGTGTCGATCAGATTGATGCCGCGCGCTTTGGCCCGCGCCAGGATGGCATCCGCCTCCGGCTGGCTGTAGGCGCGGCCCCATTCGCCGCCGAACTGCCATGTTCCCACGCCAACCACCGAAACCTTCAGGCCCGTCTTGCCCAGAATGCGATACTTCATCAGGAATCCTCCTCAGCATAATGCCCGTGCCACCGGACCGCGCAGCGAACGCCACCGGCAGCGCCGTTCATCCCTTCACGTAAGAGAGCTTCTCCGCGATCCTACCCTCGCGGAAGCGGAACACATCTACGCCACGCACATGACCGGGATCGCCCTGCTCGTCCATCCAGTGATAGACCCAGCGCTGGAAAGCCCGATCGCCCAGCACTACCAGCTCCTCAATCTCGATCCGCGCGCCCGGTGCTGCCGCGAAAAAGCCCGTCCAGAAGGCGCTGACGGCGGCCTGACCCGCATAACGCGCGCCATCCGGCGGCGGGACGGTATTCTCAAAGACGCAATCGGCGGTACACAGGGCCATCATCCCGGCCACGTCATGCCGGTTGAAGGCGGCGTTGAAGGCGTCCAGGAGCTGCACGTGCGGGTCGTTTGCGGACACGGAGACGCTCACTCCCCGTCCACCCAGGCGCACAGCGCGTCATGGACGCGCGGGCGGAAGGCCATGATCGCCTCCGCGTCCCGCCCGTGGTAGACGCGGTTGGTCAGCAGCGCGGCGACCAGCTCGCGCTCCCGGTCGATCCACAGCGACGTTCCGGTGAAGCCGGTGTGCCCGAAGCTGGACGGGCTGAAGCGCTCCCCGGCGGAGGAATACCCCGCCGCGCTCTTGAGGCTCCAGCCCAGTCCGCGGTCATCGGCATGGGCGCGGATGGCATTGCGGGCGACCGTCTGCGGCAGCCACGCCTCCGCCCGGCCGTTGATCGCATCCAGCCAGGCCTGGCCCAGCCGGGCGACCTCTGCCGCGGTGCTGAAAATGCCGGCGTGCCCGGCGATCCCGCCCAGGCTGGCTGCGTTCTCGTCATGGACCTCGCCCTGGCAGCGCCGCCTGCGCCAGCGCTGGTCGTCCTCGGTGGGAACACAGCGGGCCGGGTCGGCGGGGTTGTAACCGGTGCTGGTCAGGCCCAGCGGGCCGGTTACGCGCGCGGCGATGCAGCCGGCCAGCGTGTCAGCGCGGTCCAGGCGGCGCACTGCATCCCCGAGCAGGATCAGGCCCAGGTCGCTGTAGTTGACGCTCCCGCCGGGGCGATCCACGAAGCCGTAGCCCGCGATCAGGTCGAGCGCCACCGCCATCCGCGCGCTGTGCCCCAGCGGGTCGGGGGCAGGCGGGGCGGGGGGAGTCGGGCCGGTGTGCAGGAACAGGTCGCGCCAGGGGGCCAGGCCGCTGGTATGCGTCAGCAGGTGGAAGAACGTTACCTGGCCGGGATCAACGCGATCCTCGCTGGGATGCTCCGCCGGGAGCAGAGCCAGCGTGTGCGGGTTCTGGCCGCCCTCGATCGGGCGTGGGCCGTGCCGCCGGAACTCCGGGATGACGGTCACGACCGGCATATGCAGCCCGGCGCGCCCTTCCGCCACCTGCTGCAGGAAGGCGCTGGTCGTGAACAGCTTGGAGACGGACGCCATATCGAACAGCGT
>CAZGYW010000424.1:339-3418 GCA_964530495.1 uncultured Anaerolineae bacterium | reverse complement strand
ACACGATCACGGTGGGCAGCGCGGGCGGCGCGACCGGGATCGGCTACGTGCTGGACGTGAGCGTCACCGGGTAAAACGCAAACCGCCAGAAGCCTGTACCGCAAAGATCGCAAAGGAAAAGCTAAACGCAAAGGGCGCAAAGAAATGCTTTTTGGAGCAATTCCTTTGCGCCCTTATTGCCGTTTTCTTTGCGCCCTTTGCGGTGAAATGCTCTTCGCCTTACGGTCAGGGGCTGCCCTCGCGCCAGGCCTCGTCGCTGGCCTGCCAGAAGGCGATCGCCTGCATGGCGACCTCCTCCAGGGTCAGGCGCGTGGTATCCAGCTGGGGATAGGGCAGGTTGCGCACCTTCCACTCCTGGCGCAGCCGGATCATCGTCCGGGCGCGCTCCTGAATGTCCTCAAAGCGCTCACCCTTGGCGGCATACAGCCGGTGCAGCACCTCGTTGAGCGCCGTGGTCAGGACCAGTACCGCGCCCAGGTCTTCCAGGCGGCGGCGGTTGGCCTCGTTGAGGATGGTGGAGGCGTGGACGGAGATCACCGCCCCGCGCTGGAGCGTCAGCCCGCGGCACAATTCCGTCTCCATGTTGGTGACGCGCGCTTCACCATACAGGGCACGTACCTCCTGCAGGGGCATCTCGGCCGCGCGCTCCAGCTCCGCTTCCAGGTCGCGCAGGGGCGCGTCAAAATAATCGGCGATGCGCCGGGCGACTTCCGGCTTGCCAATGCCCATCTCCCCCGCCAGGATCAGGTTACGGTAGGGCGCTTCGGGCCGGTCGGGATCGAAATAGGTGCTCATGCGGCTGGCTCTACGGGAACGCCGGGCCGGCTTCCGGCAGGGTGAACCAGAACGTCGCGCCGTGGCCCGGCGCCGAATCCACGCCGATGGCGCCGCCGTGCGCCGTCACGATCCGGCGCGTGATGGCCAGCCCCAGCCCGGTGCTCGATTCGCCGCCGGTCGGCCGCGCGGAAAGCCGGGAAAACTCCTTGAAGAGCCGCGCGCGCTCCTCCGGCTTGATGCCCGGCCCCTCGTCCCTTACGGCGAAGCGCCACACCGTCCCCGCCCGCCCGGCCTGGATGCGCACCGTGCTGCCCGCCGGCGAATACTTCACCGCGTTGGAGATCAGGTTATCCAGCACCTGGCGCAGCCGTTCGCCATCCGCCTGGAGCGCGCCGGGGGGGACGGCGGCCAGCGTGATGGTCGTGCCTTTTGGCACGGCCAGCTGGCTGTGGCGGTGGACGGTTTCCTGCAAAAAGGCCGCCACGTCGATGGTGCGCGGGTTGAGCACGAGCTTGCCGGATTCGATCTGGGTCACATCCAGCAGGTCGGTCAGCAGGCTGTGCATGTGCTGGGCCTGGGCCTTGATGTCGTCCAGCATCTGGCGGACCACGTCCGGCGGCAGGTCCTGCTCGACCAGCATAAAGTCGCTCGCCATCTGAATGTAGCCGATCGGGTTGCGCAGGTCATGGGCCGCGATGCCCAGGAATTCGTTCTTGAGGTCGTTGAGCCTGACCAGCTCGGCATTCTTCTCCTCGATGGCCGCCTTCTGCGCTGCCAGCTCGCTCACCAGCCGCCCCTTCTCCACGATGACCGAAAGCTGCTCGGCGATGCGCATGTAGCTCTCCACATGCGCGGCCTCGTAGGTGTTTGGTTGGGTGCTGGAGAAGAAGATGAAGCCGACCGGGACGCCGTTGGCGATCAGGGGGCAGGTCAGCGAGGCGCGGATGCCCTCCTCCACGATCAGGCGCGAGGAATCGGAACTCGGCTTGCGGCGCAGATAGTCCGCCAGGTCGTTGATGATGCGCGGCTGGCCGGTTTGCAGAATCTGCTCCAGGCTGCTGCCCGCCATGGCGGCTTTGTAGCCCATCCCCAGTTTGATCTCCGGCAGGTCGGTCCTGGCCCAGCGGGCGCGCAGGACGCGGCCCTCGTCTTCCAGCAGGGCACAGCCGATGCGGTTGTAGGGGATGATCTCCCGGAAGTCGCGGTAGATGTTCTCCAGGATTTCGTCCAGCAGCAGCCCGGCATTGATGTGGCGCGTGATCTGGTCCAGCCGCTGCAGTTCCTGGTAGTGCTTCTCCAGCGCCACGGCCAGCCGGTGCAGCGCCTGGCCGAGCTGCCCGAGGGCGTCCTGGGCCGGGCCGGGTGGCAGCGCCACCGCGTATTCGCCACGGGCCAGGTGCTCGGCGGCCTCAATGTACTGCTGCAGGCGGCGGTCGGTTTCGATCGAGATCGGGTCAGTGCTGTCGGTCATAGAACCTTATGTCCATCCCGGTGGTCGGGTATTGGAGCGCAAACGCAGCGCAGTGAGCCTTACCGCTCGCGCGCATGGCCATTCTGCCAGCCCGGGAACCAGTCGTCCAGCAGGGCGGGCAGCTCCTCCAGAGAGCGCAGAGTCGCATCCGGCGTGATGCCCTCCGCCACGGACACTCTGGTGCAGCAGCGCAGCACGGCTTTCATCCCCACGCCCTGCGCCCCGGCCACATCCGCCGCCAGGTTGTCGCCGATGAACACTGCTTCCTCCGGACGGGCGTCCAGGGCCTGGAGCGTATGCTCAAAGACGGCCGGGTGTGGCTTGAGCAGGCCGAAGTCGGCGGTGGAGGTGCGCCACTCGAACAGCGCCGGGGGCAGCCCGGCGGCGGCCATCTCCCGGTCGCGCATCCACATCGGCTGGTAGGCGTTGGTGATGATCCCCAGGCGCAGGGCATGGCGGCGCAGTTCTTCCAGCGCGCCCGGCACCTCCGGGAAGGGCTGGACCCCCGGCACCCCGGCCCAGTTGTACGCTTCCAGGCAGGCGGTGATGTCGATTTTCTCCGCGGGCACGCCCAGCCGCGTGAACGTCTCCGCCAGCACCCGTCCCTGATGCGGGGCGACGAGCGTGCTCACGCCTTCCTGCCAGGCTTCGGCGGTGAGCGTCTGCTCCAGTGCGACAAATTCCTCAAACGCCGGGAGGGGGTGGCGCTCCTGCATGTAGTCGTAGACGGCACGCAGGTGCTCGCGCTCGTATTCCAGCCAGTCCAGGCGGCACGTGGTCCAGTCCAGCAGCGTGTCGTCCAGATCGAAGATGACGGCCTTCAGCATGCGA
>CAZGYW010000424.1:0-329 GCA_964530495.1 uncultured Anaerolineae bacterium | reverse complement strand
TCTCATTCCTGTGGTGCGCCGGTGCGCGCAAATGGGCGCGCCTATTGTAGCGTATTTGCGGCGCTTCCGCGTTGCGGCGTCCGGGCGGCAAGCGTCCAAGCGAAAACCATGGGGCACGGATTCACACTGATTTTTCACGGATTCGCACGGATAAACCCCTGGATTTGAAAAGCCTTATCCGTGTTTTGTCCGTGCTCAATCCGTGCGAATCCGTGCCCCATGGTTTTCGCTTGGACGCTTGCCGCCTGGACGCTGCAACGCGGAAGCGCCGCAAATACGCTACAATAGGCGCGCCCATCTGCGCGCACCGGCGCACCACAGGAATGAGA
>CAZGYW010000423.1:2161-3424 GCA_964530495.1 uncultured Anaerolineae bacterium | reverse complement strand
AGCGACACACTCAGCGACCTTATACTCAGCTCTCCCACCCAGTCCTCACTCAACCGGCTGTTCGCGCTCAAGCGCTGGAGCGCCGAAGCGTGGCGCGTCGTGTGGGTGCAGCGTGAGATGCTCAACGACCTGGCCCATGACTGGGACCTTTCCGGGCCACAGAGCGACCTGCACTACTACATGCGCGACGTGATCGACCACCTGACCCTGCTGGCGGACATGATGAGCGTCCAGCGCGACACGATCACGGGTCTGATCGACCTGTACATGTCCGCCACCTCCAACCGGCTCAACATCGTCGTCAACCGCCTGACCGTGATCACGATTGCCATCGGTGTGCTGACCGTCTTCGGCGGTTTCTACGGCATGAACTTCCTGCATACCTGGCCGCCCTTCGAGGCGTGGTGGGGCGTGCCGGTGGTGATCATCATCATGCTCGCGGTGGACGGGCTGCTGCTGCGGGAATTCCGGCGGCGGGGCTGGCTGTAGAGCCTGGTGGTCGATACAGAAGCGGAATCGGGTCGACGGGAGCTTTCCATGAACATCATTGAAGTCTGCGATCTGACGCTTGTGCGGGATGGGCAGGTCGTTCTGCAGGATATCACCCTCAGCCTGGCGGAGCGCGAGATCGTCGCGCTGATGGGCCCCAGCGGCAGCGGCAAAAGCTCCCTGTTGCGCTGCCTGAACCGGCTGCAGGATGTGCCCCGGGGCTGCATTCGCCTGCGCGGGGAAGATATCACCGGCCTGCCGGTGCTGGAACTGCGCCACCGGGTCGGCATGATCTTTCAGAAGACGGCGCCGTTCCCCGGCACGATTGCCGATAACATCGCTTACGGGCCGGCCCTGCGCGGGGAAGCGCCCTCCCGTGAACGCATTGCCGAGTTGATGCGCCTGGCCGCGCTGGACCCCGGGCTGATCGACCGCCCGGCCAGCACGCTTTCCGGCGGGCAGGAACAGCGGCTGGCCATCGCCCGCGCCCTGGCCAACGAGCCGTTCGTCCTGCTGCTGGACGAGCCGACCTCCGCGCTGGACCCGGTGGCGACGCACGCGATTGAGGAGACGATGCTCGACCTGCGGGACGAACTGGGCCTGACGATGGTGTGGGTCTCCCACTCCGCTGACCAGGCCCGGCGGGTGGCCGACCGCCTGGTGCTGCTGGAAGACGGGCGGGTGACGCGTGACGGGTCGGCGGCGGCGCTGCTGGATGAGGAGCGTGGGGACGCGCATGTTCTGGCTTTTGCGGAAGGGCAGCGCGGCGCGGAG
>CAZGYW010000423.1:0-2061 GCA_964530495.1 uncultured Anaerolineae bacterium | reverse complement strand
GGCGCGGTGGGGCGCTAGCCGGGGAAAGCGCCCCGGAAAAGGAGTGGCAGGGCCATGCCCGGTTTTGGAGAGTTGAGCGACTTCGCCCGCGTGGGGCTGTCTGTGGTGTTCGTCATCATCGCAGCGGCGGTGTCACGCTGGCAGAAGGCGGACCTGGAGAAAGACCTGTTCTGGGCCACCGTGCGCGGCTTCGTGCAGTTGATCGCCATCGGTTACCTGCTGGAGCTGATCTTCGCGCAGGATAACCCGCTGTGGACCTTCCTGCTGCTGGCCGTGATGACGACCATTGCCGGGCGCACCACCGCCCGGCGCGCTAACCAGACGCCCCACGCGCAGCAGATCGCGCTGGCCTCAATCGCGGTTGGCTCCGGGCTGACGCTGGCGGTGCTGCTGATCCTGGGCGTCTTTTCTTTCCGGCCGCAGGACATGATCCCGATCGGCGGGATGATCATCGGCAATGCGATGACCACCACCGCCCAGGTGATGACCCGCCTCAGCGCCGACCTGATCCAGCAGCGCGGCATGGTGGAATCCATGCTGGCCCTGGGCGCGACCGGGCGGCAGGCTTCCCTGATCCAGTTCCGGGAGGCGCTGCGCACCGCCATGATCCCGATCGTGGATACCACGAAGACCGTCGGCCTGATCAAGCTGCCCGGCGCGATGACCGGCATGATCCTGGCCGGGGCCTCCCCGCTGGAGGCGATCAAGCTGCAACTGATCGTGATGTACATGCTGGTGGGGGCCAACACCTTTGCCGGGCTGATCGCCGCGTATCTGACGTACCGCGAATTCTTTACCGCCAACCACCAGCTGCAGTTGCCTGCCGCGCAGACCGCCCAATCGTCCTGACGGAAACTCCCGGCCGGTGTGAAACCAGCCCGCACAGAAGGAGACTCGAATGGAACTCACCACGGTAAAAATCGAAAAGCCGGAGCCGATCAACTTCATCCTCGGCCAGAGCCACTTCATCAAAACGGTGGAAGACGTGCACGAGGCGCTGGTCAGCAGCGTGCCGGGCATCAAGTTCGGCTTCGCGTTCTGCGAGGCGTCCGGCGCCTGCCTGATCCGCTGGACGGGCACCGACGAGGCCATGATCGCGCTCGCCAAACACAACGCCCTGGCGCTCTCCGCCGGGCACAGCTTCATCCTCTTTCTGGGGGAGGGCTTCTACCCGATCAACGTCATCCACGCCCTGTACCGCGTGCCGGAGGTGGTGAGCCTGTTCTGCGCCACCGCCAACCCGACCGAGGTGATCGTGGCCGAGACGGAACAGGGCCGCGGCATCCTGGGCGTGATCGACGGTTTCAAGAGCCTGGGGATTGAGGACGAAGCCGGGATCGCGTGGCGCAAGGGCTTCCTGCGCATGATCGGCTACAAGGCCGAGTAAAGCGGCGCCGGAAGGCACGTAGCCTGCTGCGCCCAGGCGTCGAAGCGGCAGGAGGTAAGCATCTGCGGCGAGCCAGAGTCCTTGAGCTTGGCGCTGACCTGGGCTATGCTTAGGCAGATTGGGCATGCCCGGCCGCATGCCCCGGTGGAAAAGGCGCTGTATGACTCAGGAATACCGGAGCGACAAACTGGAGAACGTCCTGCGCAGGCTGCACCGCGTCGTGGATGGCATTACGGCCTCGGTGATCGTCAACGTTGATGGCCTGCTGGTCGCTTCCTATCCACCCGGTCCGCTGAGCGACGATGAGGATGACGTGCCCACCAGCAGCCCGCAGGTCGCCGCCATGGCCGCCACGCTGCTCGGGCTGGCGGAGCACACCCTCGAACGGCTGGCCCAGGGGCAGCTCGACCGGATTCTGATGGAAGGCGAGCAGGGGCTGCTGCTGATCTACCCCGCCGGCCAGATCGCGGCCGTCGCGATCCTGCTGACCAGAGACGCCCGGCTGGACCACGCCTTCTTCGCCACCCACAAAGCTGCCGGCGAGGTGCTGGCTCTGCTCAATCCGGGGGGCTGAGGCCCGCGCCCTACCTGCCCCGCAAAACGCCCCGCGCTGTGCGGGGCGTTTGTTTTTTTGAAGGGCGGCCGGGGTCTCAGCGGTCGGACGGCGGCGGGGA
>CAZGYW010000422.1:0-3427 GCA_964530495.1 uncultured Anaerolineae bacterium | reverse complement strand
CGCGGCCCATCGTCTGGGCGTCCACCAGTCCCTGGTGACGAGCGTAGATTTCGTCATCCGCGCGGCCGGGGCAGCGCGGGTTGGCACAGCGGAACAGGGCTTCCCCGGCGCTGAACCGGGTGAAGCAAAATGGGCAGGTGACCTGGCCCGGCTCATGGGCGGGGCGTGCCGGCGGACGGCCTGCGTCCAGGGCCGGGTCGCGCGGGAGCAGCAGGCGGATGTGCCCGCCCCGCCCTTCGTACCCGGCATCGTCGGCCAGGAACAGGCGGAAGTAGCCGTCCTCGGCGTCCAGGGGGTAGCTCAGGGTCGCCTGCGGCCCGTCAAGCTGCTGGGCCGGGATGCGCAGGATCGGCGCGCCATCGTCGCGGCGGATCGGCAGCGCGTCCGGACGACGGATCACGACCAGTTCCGGCAGGAGGCCGGCTCCCTCGGCGGTGATGGTCAGCGTGCGCGATCCGCGACCGACCAGGCGGCGCGGCTGGCTGATGGTGTAGCTGAGCGTAATCCGGCTGCTGAGGGTGATGCGGGCTCGGCTGGTCGGCTCGCGCCCCGGCGCAAGCAGTTCCTGCCCGTCCTGGGCCAGCCCGGCGAATACGGCGATGAAATGGTCGCGCGGCTGCGGATCGCGGATCAGGCAGCGGCCCTGGGCGGCGTATTCGGCGCGGGTCAGCCGGATGCGGGCCGCGTCCGGGTCTTCCGGGCCGGGGAAATGGGCGGGGTGGTGGGCGACCACGGCGAAATTGCAGCCCTCCGGCCAATCCCAGCGCAGCTCCAGGGCGAAGCCCAGGTTACGGACCTGGAGGTTGCGGGCGTCCTCCAGGGCGGTGAAGCGCTGGGTCGGGCCGAGGTAGGCCATCTCCTGGAACAGCACGGCGGGCGTCAGGTACAGGACGCCGCTCCCCGGCAGGGACAGGCTGACCGTGTTGCGCGGCGCGGGGCTGACCTCACCATAGGTCGCCAGCGCGGCCCCGGGGATGACCTGCCCGGCGTGCAGCGGGGGCGGCTCCGGGCTGTGGAGCAGCACGCCTTCGCCCTTGGTCAGCGGCGGCCAGCTCACGCGCAGCTCGCGGCCCGTGCCGCGCTGGCGGGTCTGGATGTCCAGCGCCGTGATCAGGGCGGGTGGCTCCTGCGGGGTGGCGCTGACGGTCACGCCGCCGCTGCGGACCTGGCGGCCCTCCGGCGCGCCGAACAGGGCGAAGACGGTGTAATGGTAGGTATGGCCGTTCTCAAGACCGCTGTCCACGGCGTCCGTGCCGCCGAAGACGCGCAGCCGGACGCCCTCCTCCGGTGTGGCGGGCGGCGCGTCAGCGCCGCGGCGCACCTCGATGGCGGTGGTGTTGGGTGGGGGCTGCCAGCGCAGGCGCACCAGGCCGTTATCTACCTGGGCGGAGAGCGCCTCGACCTCCGCCGTGAAGAGCAGCGGACGCTCGGCGCGGGCTGGCTCGGTGGAGAGCACGCCCTCCCGGCTGGCATACACCGCGTAGTAGACCGGCAGCCCGATCGGCACGGCGGTATCGTCCACGATCGTGCCGGTGGTGGTGGCGATCACCTCTCCATCACCAGCCGCAATCGGTGGTGCCCCGGTTTTGCGAACGACGACGTACTCGACGCTGCGGGCCGGACCCGGTTCCCATTCCAGGCGGGCGACGCGGTTCCCGGCACGGACGGTCAGCGCGCCGGGCGGGGCGGGCGGGGTGTGAGCCAGCGCCTCCCGCGCCACCTGGCAGTCGGAGCATTCCCACAGGATGCGGCGGTACAGCTCAACCACATCTTCGCCCTGGGCTTCAAGCTGGCGGGCGCGGCGCAGGGCAGCTTCCGCGCGGGTGATAGCCGCCTCGCTGGCGGCCCGCCGGGCGGTGACGTCGACCGCCGGGAGCGCGCGCTCGATTTCGCGCAGCGTGGCGCGCGCGGCGTAGAACTGGCGCTCGTCGATCTGGCGCTGCAGCGCGCCCAGGCGATCAGCCGTTTCGCGCCGGGCGGTGTCGATCTGCTCCCCCAGACTGGCCAGCGCCTTGCTGAGCGGATCGGAGAGGGCGCTCGTGATCCCGGCCGGCGACCACTGGCGGCGCGCATCCTGCACGGTGCGGGCGGCGGCCTCCAGGTCATGCCCCTCATAGAGCGCCTGGGCCTCCGCCAGCAGGGCTTCCACGTTGGCGAGGTTGCCGATGGGAAAGCCGCAGGCGGTGCAGGCCAGGTTGGCGGTGGGCATCGGGTTCCCGCAGTTGGGGCACGTGATGCGCAGCGGCGTGCCGCACGTGGGGCAGTTGGCAGCGCTCTCCCCGGCCAGGGTCCCGCAGGCGGGGCAGCGCTGGCGGCGGGCGAGCGGGGCCGTGTCCGTGACGTACAGCGCCACCTGCAATTCCTGGGCGCGGCGGCGAATGTAGGCTTGCGCTTCAGCCAGGTCGAGGCCCTGTTCGCGGGCGCGCTCCAATAGCTTGTCGTACTGGGCGGAGTGGAGGGTGCGGCTGCCCTGCGTGACACGGGCGATATCCTCCCCCAGCGCGGCGAAAACTCCGTCGGCCAGCGCGCCGTCGTACTTGCGGCGCATGTCGTCGCTGGCGAAGACCTTCATGGCCTGCCCGGCCAGGTCAGAACGGGCGGTGACGATCGCGGTCTTGGTGGCCTGCTTCTGGTTGTCAGCGTAGATCGCGGCGGCGCGCTCGTAAAGGTCGGAGGTGCGCGTGGTGCGGGCCAGCCCCAGGAAGGAGTAGAGCGTTTCCTCGCCCACAATCGTCAGATTGCCGCTGATGGCGGTCATCGTGGCCGAGTCGAGCGCCTCCCGCTGCGGGGCGGCGGTTTCCTCGTGGCGGACAGGCAGGTCCAGCGCGGTGACGGCCTCCTGCACGGCGGTCTCGCCCAGCGCCGGGCCGTACTCCTTGAGCAGGGCGGTCACCTCCGCCCGGGTGAAAAAGCCCTTGGCGGCGCGCAGCTCCAGCTCGGCGGCGAAGCGGGCCTGAGTATCCGCCGCCTTGCTGGTCAGGAGCGTGCGGGCGGCGTCCCCCTCGGCGGCGCGGCGGGCAGGATCGGCCAGCGCGGCCTGGATGTCGGGAACCATATCCAGGTAGCTCTTGAAGCGCAGGGCGTGCTTGGGATGGTTGCGGCCGCGCGTCCATTCGGCCTTCTTGCGGTCAAGCTGGGCCAGGAACGCGGCTTCCGACCAGGGCGCGTCGGGATCAAGCTCCAGCAGCTCAAAGTAGTTGGGGCGTTGCGGGCCGGTGGTGGTCATGCGTTTTCCAGTAAGCCGGGTGAGTCGCTGCCCTTCAGTATAGATGGGCGGACGCGGGTTTGCCAGCGCGATCGGGTGGCGGAAGAACAAAGCTTAACCACAGAGGGCACGGAGCACACAGAGAAAGGCAGGAGAAAAAGCCAACCGCAAAGGGCGCGAAGGGGAAAAGGCAAGGGCGCAAAGAATAACAGGGGTTTGATC
>CAZGYW010000421.1:0-3427 GCA_964530495.1 uncultured Anaerolineae bacterium | reverse complement strand
GAGCACACACGGGCGATTTTCGGGTCGATTCTGAGCCAGGGCTTTGTGCTCACGGATTTTGTCCACGAGTCGTACCGGGGCCGGCCACGCAGTTTTTACGTGTGCAGCCACGAAGCCGCGCTGCGCCAGTTTGACCGCAACTTCAGCCAGAACTAACCGCATCCGTCAGGGGAGGAGCTCGTGAGTGCTATGTTGAACCCGGTAACGATTGATGAGATTCGGATTCACAAGGTTGTCATGCCGCTGGTGGAGCCGCTGCGCACCAGCTTTGGCATGGACGCCATCCGGCCGGTATTGATGACCGAAGTCCGGGCGGGCGATCTGACCGCCTGGGGTGAATGCACCGCGACGGCGGAGCCGGGCTACTGCTATGAGACGGTCGGCACGGCCTATCATATCCTGACCAGGTTCCTGATCCCGGCGCTGGTCGGGCAGACGATCACGCGGCCGGAGGATGCCACGCGGCTGATGGCGGGTGTGCGCGGGCATCCGCTGACCAAGGCGGCGCTGGACAGCGCCATCTGGGAGCTGCTGGCGCTGGCTAACGGGAAGTCGCTGGCCGATCTGTTGTGGGAGCACTACCCGCTGGCTGCGCCACGCCGGGACCGGGTGAAGGTGGGCGTCAGCATTGGCATCCAACCGACCATTGATGCCACGCTGGCGATCATCGAGAAGCGGCTGAACCAGGGTTACGGGCGGATCAAGCTCAAGATCAAGCCCGGCTGGGATGTGGAATTGGCGGCGGCTGTGCGCGGCGCCTACCCGGACATCCTGCTGATGCTGGATGCCAACAGCGCCTATACCCTGGATGACGCCGATCACCTGGCGCAGCTTGACCGCTTTAACCTGCTCATGCTGGAGCAGCCCCTGGATCATGACGACATCTACGAGCACAGCAAGCTCCAGGCGCGGCTGGCGACCCCGATCTGCCTGGACGAGAGTATCCTGTGTGCCAACGATGTGCGGCTGGCGCTGGCGATTGGCGCGTGCCGGATCATCAACCTCAAGCCGCCGCGGGTCGGCGGGCTGACGGAAGCGGCAGCCGTCCACCGGGTATGCTATGAGGAAGGCGTGCCGCTGTGGATCGGGGGCATGCTGGAAACCGGTGTGGGGCGCGCTCAGAACCTGGCGGTGGGGTCACTGCCCGGGGTGACGCTGCCCAGCGACCTGTCTGCGACCAGCCGTTACTACGCGCCGGACATCACCGAGCCACCCTTTGAGCTAAACCCGGACAGCACCATCGATGTGCCGAATGGGATTGGATCAGGGGTGGTGATGCAGCGCGACCGGCTGGAGGCGTTTTCCGCACAGTGGGACTCGACCTTCGCGGATATCATGTAGCCGGACCTGAGTGTGAATCGTTGGGACAGAATTACCGGTAGAAAGGGCAGAGGCTGTGTTCGAGGATTTCACGATCTCGTTTGTGGGTGCCGGGGCGATGGGGGAAGCGATCGTTCAGGGGCTGCTCAAGGGTGCGATGGTCAACCCCCAGCAGATCGTGGCGGCCGAGCCGCGCCCTGAACGGCGCCAGGATCTGGAAGCAACGTATGGCATCCGCTGCACGGAGAGCAATGTTGAGGCGGCCAAGCAGGCGGATGTCCTCATCCTGGCGATCAAACCGCAGGTGTTTGGCGAGGTCACGGCGGCGCTGTATGGCGAGCTACCCCCCGATGCGCTTGCGTTGAGCATCATGGCCGGGGTGACGATCCGGCAGATTGCGACCGGGCTGGGCATCCGGCGGGTGGTACGGGCAATGCCCAACACCCCGGCCCGGATCGGGGAGGGAATCTCCGTGTGGACGGCCACGCATGAGGTCCCGGCCGAGCAACTCGCCCAGGCCCGGGCGATCCTCTCCGCGCTGGGGGAGGAAGTGCACGTGGACAACGAGGATTATCTGGACATGGCGACTGCACTGAGCGGTACCGGCCCGGCCTACGTGTTCATGTTTATGGAAGCCATGATCGACGCCGGGGTGCATCTGGGCTTCTCCCGCCATGTAGCGGAGAAACTCGTCTACCAGACCGTGCGCGGGTCGGTGGATTACGCTATGGCGGCGGGTGAGCATCCCGCCCACATGCGCAACCAGGTGACCAGCCCGGGCGGGACGTCCGCCGAGGCGATCTACCATCTTGAGAAAGGCGGGCTGCGGACGGTGGTCTCCCGCGCGATCTGGGCTGCCTACCGGCGCAGCGTGGCGCTGGGCAGCGGTGGCAAGGTCTCGCGCCTGGGCGGGCGGGATCCGGAAGATCTGGGCGATGGGCGGTAGCGATCCAATCGAATCGGATCAGATCAGGCTGGGGCTGCGCTCCGGTCAGGCGCATAGCGCCCTGGAGCACGGCGCGGCATTAAGCAAGTAGACGGATTTGCTCCTGTACGGTAGACTTGAAATGGGTGTCTCCCACGCAGGTGTTTCAGTATAGAAGTCCGTACACAGGGCGTTCGCCAGTCTGGCAGTTGTGGTTGCCAGGACTGGAATAGACATGCAGGGTAGCGAGCTGGTTAAGACGCGGTGGCCGGGGAATTGCCTCGCCGTACCAATTATTCTGGGAGGACGAATACATGGCGGAGATTACCAGCGACATCACCAGGTCGTTGCTGGCACAGATCGAGGATTTTCAGCCGGAACTTGAAGCGGTTGAAATGGGCGAAGTCCTCCAGGTTGGGGACGGTATCGCCCGCGTTTCCGGCCTGCCGAATGTGCGCGCAAACGAGCTGGTAAGGTTCAGTAATGGCGTGCCGGGCCTTGCCTTCAACCTTGAGGAAGGCACTATCGGTGTGATCATCATGGGTGAGTACACCGACATCAAGGAAGGCGACGAGGTCGTGGCTACCGGAAGAATTGCGTCCATTCCGGTGGGCGATGCCCTGATCGGGCGCGTGGTAAATGCGCTCGGCGTGCCGATTGACGGCAAGGGGCCGATTGAGGCGGCGGAGTACTACAACATTGAGCGGATCGCGCCTGGCGTGATCGACCGGCAGAATGTGTACCGTCCGGTGCAGACCGGTGTGCGGGTGATTGATGCCCTGACGCCAATCGGGCGCGGTCAGCGCGAGTTGATCATTGGCGACCGCCAGACGGGCAAGACCGCCCTGGCATTGGATACGATCATCAACCAGCGCGATAAGGACCTGATCTGCATTTACGTCGCGATTGGCAAGCGGCGCGGCGAAATCGCCAACACGGTGGCCACGCTGGAGAAGTACGGGGCGATGGATTACACGATCATCGTGGTCGCCTCCGCATCCGACCCGGCGACGCTACAGTATCTCTCGCCCTATTCCGGCGCGGCGCTGGGCGAATACTTTATGGAAAACGGCCGCGATGCCCTGGTGGTCTACGATGACCTGTCCAAGCATGCGTGGGCTTACCGCCAGGTTTCAGATCGGAAGAGCACACGTCTGAACTCCAGTCACCGCTCATTATCTC
>CAZGYW010000420.1:0-3427 GCA_964530495.1 uncultured Anaerolineae bacterium | reverse complement strand
CACTCGTTTGGTCATGCTTTCAGCTTAGCCCGAAAGCATTCATTCAACAAAGCCATCGCAAATCATTGAGAATTGGCCGGTTGGCTCCGGTGGCTCCGGGCGGTGGCAGCGACGATTCTACCTGAGCCTGAAAAGTGTCTTGAGTGTGTTAGAACTTTTGCTCGGATGCTCATTATGAGGTAAAATGACCAGGCTATGTAGCACGCGCTGAGGGAGGTTACAGTGGCGGACAGGAAGTACACTGAGGAAACGGTTCAATATCTAGAAGGCATGGAGCACGTCCGCCGTCGGCCGGGTATGTATGTCGGCGGGACTGATATACGTGCTCTGCACCATCTGGTATACGAGGTTGTCGATAACTCGATCGATGAGGCGCTGGCGGGTCGTTGTGATGCCATTAGCGTGGTTTTGCATGCTGATGGATCAGCCTCTGTTAACGACAATGGCGATGGCATTCCGGTTGGCGCACATCCCACTGAGAAGATATCCACGCTTGAGCTTGTCATGACGCGGATCGGTGCTGGCGGGAAGTTCGATAGCCAGGCCTACAAGGTGTCTGGTGGCCTGCATGGTGTGGGTGTGTCAGCGGTCAACGCGCTTTCCACGTGGATGCGGGTGACCGTGCGGCGCGACGGCAAGGTGTGGCAGCAGGAGTACCATCGTGGCAAGCCAGCTGGCCCGGTGACGGCCATTCGGACGATGGAGAAGGGTGAGCGTACCGGAACACTGGTTCAGTTTCTGCCGGATGATACGATTATGCAGGATACGGAGTTCAGTTATGAGACCCTGGTCCAGCGCTTTCGCGAGATGGCGTTTGTGGCCCGGGGGGTCAAGATAACGATCTCCGATGAGCGTGAACAACCTGCCCCCCGTGAAATGACCTTCTATTTCGAGGGTGGAATTCAGTCGTTTGTCCGCTACATCAATCGCAACCGCAAGCAGATTCACCCTGTGATCTATGCGGAGAAAGAGATCGTATTTAACGAAGGCGATTCGAAGGCTGAGTATGCGATCGGGGTTGAAGTTGCTTTTCAGTATACCGATGCTTCCACCACCACCGAGCTGGCATTTGCCAATACGATCAACACACCGGATGGCGGCAGCCATCTGACCGGAATGCGCACGTCAGTCACGCGAGTGATCAACACCTATGCGCGTAAGGCAGGTTTGCTGAAAGATAAGGAGCCGAACTTCTCAGGTACGGATACCCTGGAAGGCTTGACCGCAATCGTGAGTATCAAGCACCCAGATCCGCAGTTCGAGAGCCAGACGAAGGTCAAGCTCATGAATCCGGAGGTGGCGGGAGCCGTCTCCTCTGTGACGGCTGATGTGTTTACGGAGTATCTTGAGCTGAACCAGCGGGATGCCCGCCGCATTGTTGAGAAGTGCATGACCGCCATGCGTGCCAGGGATGCCGCCAAGAAAGCGCGCGATCTGGTTCGGCGGGGGACGAGCCTGCTGGAAAGTACGACGCTGCCGGGTAAGCTGGCTGACTGCTCCGAGCGCGATCCTGAGCGTGCTGAGCTGTACATTGTTGAGGGCGACTCCGCTGGTGGAAGCGCCTAGCAGGGCCGTGATCGCCACTTCCAGGCGATTCTGCCGTTGCGCGGCAAGATCCTCAACACTGAGCGGGCGCGTCTCAACAAGATTCTGGATAACAATGAGGTAAAAACCCTGATCTCCGCCCTTGGAACGGGGATCAGCGATGACTTCAAGCTGGAGAGTCTGCGGTACAACCGGATCATCATCATGACCGATGCTGATGTTGATGGCGCGCACATCCGCACACTGCTGCTGACGTTCTTCTTCCGCTATATGACCCCTTTGATTCAGAGCGGATGCCTGTATATCGCCCAGCCGCCACTGTACCGGATCGACTATCGCAAGCAGTTCCAGTATGCGTATTCGGATGTCCAGCGGGATGCGATCATCCAGGAGTGGGGTGGCGACGCGAACAAAGTCTCAATCCAGCGTTACAAGGGCCTGGGTGAGATGAATCCGCAGCAGCTCTGGGAAACAACGATGGACCCGACCGTACGGACATTGCTGCAGGTGACTGTTGAAGATGCGGCTGAAGCGGACCGTGTGTTTGACATGCTCATGGGCAGCAGTGTTCCGCCGCGCAGACGCTTCATCCTGACCCACGCCAAGACCGTACGCAACCTGGACATCTGAGCCGGCCGGTCGATTAGCACATAACAAACGGGGCGCTCACCCAGGCGCCCTGTTTTTGTTTCTGATGATGAGTCAGGCTTAGGCTATATCGGAGATACTCCATTCCCACCCATCTGGCGCTGGCGCTGTTTCCGGCACCAGGCATTCGAAGGTTTGCACGAGCACAGGGTTGCCGCCGTGCAATTCAACACGGGCATCAAGGGGTGCAATGCCGTCGCCTGGTATGCCGGGCCGCCTGATGAACTCGAACTCTGGCAGCCCAAGCGTGTCAGCAACACGCTGGACAGCCTGGTCTGCAAGCTCACCGGGGAGGACGGTGATTGAGGGGAGCGTCTCCGAGTTACTGTTCTGGGTTAGAGCGCTCGCGCCTCGCCGGAAGACCACTGTAACCCTGGTGCTGTGCAGGTCACGTCGCCGACGCTCCGCGCTGGCAATGCAGAGGAATTGGGCCACAGCTTGTTCAAGCACATCATTGATGATCAGGTAGTCGCTCTTTGCGGCGTATTTCATCTCAAAGATCGCCCGCCGCATGCGCGCCGCAATCTGCTCCTCAGTCTCCTCAGTATCGGTCTTTCTGGCACGGATGCGTTTTTCGAGGACTTCCATACTGGGCGGAGCGACGAACACCAGGACGACGTTGTCCGGGTACTTTTCCTTCAGAATGGACGCTCCAAAGACTTCGATGTCGGCTACCAGGTCGTTCCCGGTGCTGATGGCGTTTTCTACCGTTCTACGTGGGATGCCGTAGCGATGCCCGTGGACCCACTGCCATTCCAGCAGGGCATTCTGCTCGATAAGGTCATCAAATGATACATCGCTGTGAAACTCATGCTCCCGGCCCTCGCGCTCGTCAGGGCGAGGACGGCGGGTAGTGGCAGTTGGAAGCTGGCGAAGCTGCTCAACCTGCTCCAAAGCGTGACCCATTATGGTGTTCTTGCCAACCGCGGACGGGCCTACGATAGCAAAGACAAGGCCCTTGCCTGGGAGGGAGTCTATCATTGGTCTGGTTCAATCCTTTGTGGTTCTCGCTGCGTTGATGTCTTTCAGTTTAACAGGTGGCAATGAGACGGGCCAGAGCAAGAGTTGTGTAGATGTGCCGAATCGGCACGACTCCAGACCCGGGAGCCTGGCATCGTTGTGTTTGGCGGTTACTACGCGACCAGGCGTGAGGAAAAGCACTACCCGATTCCGGGGCCGGCATGTTATGCTCAGTGTGCTTTGCTTTCCGGGACCAGCAAGTGCCTGAAAGGGA
>CAZGYW010000419.1:0-3444 GCA_964530495.1 uncultured Anaerolineae bacterium | reverse complement strand
GTTAGCGGCTATTCGGTGCGATGGCGGTTCCTCTGTTCCCCGCGCTGGCGGTCTTCTCGGCACCGCAGTCCAGGATGCTGCCGAGCAGTTGTTCGGCCGGGCAGCCCTTGATCAGGAAGGCGTCCGCGCCGGCGGCCAGCGCTTCCTGGCGGTGGTTGATGTACATGGTGAGCAGGATGATCTTCATTTGTGGGTGGGCGCGTTTGATCTCGCGCGTGGCCTCCAATCCATCCTTGCCGGGCATCTTAACGTCCATCAGGACGACATCTGGCTGAAACTCATCGGCCAGCCGGACCGCTTCGTTGCCGTCCATCGCCTCGCACACCACCTTGACTTCGGGGGTCGTCGCCAGGAGGGCTTGCAGCCCCTCCCGGGAGCGGCGGCGGTCATCGACAATCATTACGCGGGTCGGTCTGTTCATTCGCTTCTCGTTGGCTCTACGCCCTCTACGGGTGTTCCCGTTTGCGTTCGATAGGTGCGGCAGGTTGCCTGTTGTGCTGTTCCTGCCTGTATGTCTACAGTGTCCCCGATTTCGCCCGGCCTGTGATCAGTCCAAGCACTGATCCTGCGTACAGCAAAAGAGCCGTCGTGGGGACGGCTCCTTCCGCCAAAAGGATGAGGACGCGCCTACGCCTTTTGGTGTAGACGCAAGCCGGATTCAGCGCCGGCCCGGGGTGGGGGTATCATCATCGTCCAGGGAGGCGATGCCTTCGCGCAGGGCGTAGAGCGCGGCCTGGGTCCGGCTGGCGAGGTGCAGCTTGCCGAGGATGTTGCTCACGTGGGTGCGGACGGTCGCCTCGCTGATGAAGAGCTGTTCGCCGATCTCACGGTTGTTCTGGCCCTGGGCTACCAGGCGCAGGACGTCGATCTCGCGCTCGGTCAGCGGCTCGACCCGGTCAGCGCCGGTGGGGGCGGGCTTGCGCGCCGGGCCGGCGATTTCCTGCAGCAGCTTGCGCGCGATGGTGGGATGCAGCGACGATTCGCCGCGCCGCACCTCCCGGATGGCCGCGACCAGATCCTCCGGCCCGGAGTCCTTAAGCAGGTAGCCCAGCGCCCCGGCCTTGATCGCCGGGAAGACCATCTCGTCCGTGGCAAAGCTGGTGAGCACCAGGATGCGCGCCGCCGGGTTGGCGGCCGTGACCTGGCGGATGGCTTCGATCCCGTCCATGACCGGCATCACCAGGTCCATCAGGATCACGTCCGGCGCCAGGCGGGCGACTGCCGCCACCGCCTGCGCGCCGTCGCTGGCTTCGCCTACCACCGCGATGTCCGGCTCGGTGGCCAGCAGGGCGCGGATGCCCTTGCGGACAATATCGTGGTCATCCGCCACCAGCACGCGAATCGTCTCGCTCATCGAGGCACCTCAATTCTCACGGCTGTTCCCTCTCCCGGGCGGCTGGTGATTACCAGTTGGCCGCCCAGTTCCGCGGCGCGCTCCTCCATGCCGGGCAGGCCCATCCCGCCCAGCTTGCGGGCCGCATCCACTTCAAAGCCCAATCCATCGTCGCTGATCTCCAGGATCAGGCGCGCATCAGTCTGGCGGACCGTGACCGTGATCTGGTGCGCGTCGGCGTGCTTGAGCGTGTTGTTCAGCACTTCCTGCGCGATCCGGTACAGGCCGGATTCGGTGCGGGCGGGCAGGCGCTCGATCTCACCTTCCACCGTAAACAGCGTGTTGATGCCGGAACGCCCCTCGACCGTTTCCAGGCGGGCCTGCAGGGCGGCGATCAGCCCTTCATTCTCCAGGATGGGCGGCCGCAGCTCAAAGATGAGCAGGCGCATCTCGCGCAGGGCTTCCTGGGCGGTGGCCTGCAGCTCGCGCAGGTGCGCGGCGGCCATGGCCTGGTCAGGCTCGTCGCGCAGGAGCTGGCGGGCGGCCGCTTCCGCGTAAAGGGTTACGCCGTACAGCCCCTGGGTGACCGAATCGTGCAGGTCGCGGGCCAGGCGCTGGCGCTCCTGGATGACGGCCAGTTGCTGGGCCTGCTCAAACAGGCGCGCGTTCTCGATGGCGATGGCCGCCAATTGCGCGATGGCCTGCAGGACATTCAGGTCGCTTTCGTCAAAGGCGTTAAGGTGCTCGCTTTCAACGTTCAGCGCGCCGATCACGCCCGCCTTGGTCTTGAGCGGAATTGCCAGCTCGGAGCGAGTGGTTGGGGTTTCCGGCCAGAGCAGGAAGCGCGGCTCCACGGTCACATCCGGGACCAGGAACGTTTCCCCGGTGGCCGCCACCCAGGCCGTGATCCCCTGGCCGCCCACCACGACCGGCGGCGGGAAGAAGCGGTTATCCGCCGCGCCGTTGCTGCGACCGGCCTTGAAGACCAGCATGCCATCCTCGATCAGACCAATTGTAACCACGTAATAGCCGATTGTCTCATGGAGGAGTTGTACGATCTGCTGGAGCAGATCGTCAACGTCCAGCAGGGCGATGATCTGGCGCCCGACTTCATTGATGGACCGGAACTGGTCCGCCCGGCGCTGCTCGGCCTTGAACAGGCGCGCGTTCTGCGTCGCCACCCCGATCTGGCGGGCGATGGACGTTAGCAGGGCGATATCCTGCTCGGAGAAGTCGCGCGGCTCGCGGGTCATGACAAACAGCACGCCGAATGCTTGCCCGCGCGAGGCCAGCCCGAACAGAAATGCACTCTGGAAGCCCTCCTCGACCATGCGGATCGTGTGCGGGCGCTGGCTGGCGTTGAGGTCGCGCAGGAAGACCGGCTCGCCGGTGGCAGCGATCTGAGTATAGTAACTCTGGTTGACGGGCAGGTGCCGGACGTCCTCCACCAGCGCTTCCGAGAGGCCCTGCGAGCAGGCCAGGGTCAGAAACGCGGATTCCTCGCGCAGCACGTAGATGCCGCCCGCTTCGATGTTCAGGGCCGCCAGCGTTTCGCGCAGGGCGTCCCGCAGGATTTCCTCCAGGTTGAGGGACTGGCTGACCACGGCGGCGATGGCGTTCAGCGTGGCCAGCTCGCGGGTACGCTCCGCCACGCGGCGTTCCAGCAGCGCATACGATTCCTGCAGGCGGGTGGACATCACGTTGAACTGGCCGGCCAGCGTTTCGATTTCGTCGCCGGTATGGGCGGTGATCGTCTGGTTCAGGTTGCCGGCGGCTACCTCCTGGGCGGCGGCGATCAGGTCCCGGATGGGATGGGTGATCCGGCGCACGCCCAGCGCGCCTACCAGGCCGGGCAGGACGACCCCCAGCCCCAGGAGCGCCAGCAGAAAGCGCCGGTAGCCTTCCCCGGCCTGCATGAGCGTCTCCCAGCTTTCCTGGGTGATCACAGCCCAGGTGGTGCCCGGCACCGGGGCATAACTGGCGACACTGTCGTGGTTGTCGAGTGCCTGGGTGCGGACGGCGCCGTTGGCGCCCGCCAGCGCCATTTCCACCACGTCCAGGCCGGAGAAATCCTCCCCGATGCGCTCCAGCTGGGTGTGGTAGATGGCCCG
>CAZGYW010000418.1:0-3451 GCA_964530495.1 uncultured Anaerolineae bacterium | reverse complement strand
GCCTACGCGGCCGCGCCGGAGATGGTGCGGGTGCCCGGCGGCGAAAGCCAGGCCGATCTGGCGGCGCGGGTGACCGCGGCACTGGCGGACATCCTGGCTGAGCACGGCGGGCAGCACGTGCTGGTGGTGACGCATGGCGGGCCGATCCGCGCCATCCTGCGCCACTACGGGCTGTGGAATGGCCAGCGCCCATCCGGGAATGCTTCCCGTACCGTGCTGGAGGTTCGTGCTGAAGGGGCGGCCCGGCTGGTGGTTGAGGGCGATGTCAGCCATCTGCCGGCTGAACTGCGTCCCGATCTCTCCGGGACAACGTTCATCGCCTGAAATTGATGACAACCATGGTATACTTTGGGCCAGAGATGGCTCTCCCGGGCGGCAAACGTAACCCCTCGTTTGCCGCCTGCATCTAAGCAAGCGAAAAGAGTTGTTGTCCCACCTGGATTGTGTTCCCTGCAATACCGGAAGGAGAATGTGGTAGTGAAAGACCCGATTCGTGTAGCCGTGACTGGTGGTGCCGGACAGATCGCTTACAGCCTGTTGTTTCGTATCGCGTCCGGTGAGGTATTTGGCCCTGATCAGCCTGTGATCCTGCAGGTGATTGAGATTCCCGAGGCGATGGGCGCGCTTCAGGGTGTCAGGATGGAACTGGACGACTGTGCGTATCCCCTGCTGCACGGCGTGGTCCTCACCAGCGATCCAACCGTCGGCTTCAAGGATGTCAACTGGGCGGTGCTGACCGGCGGCAAGCCGCGCAGCAAGGACATGGACCGCAAGGACCTGATCTCGGAAAACGGCAAGATCTTCGTGGCGCAGGGCAAGGCCATCAACGATTATGCCGCGCCGGATGTGCGCGTGCTGGTGGTGGCGAACCCGTGCAATACCAACGCGCTGGTCGCCCGCCAGAACGCGCCCCGCGTGCCGGCTGACCGCTGGTTCGCGATGACCCGCCTGGACGAAAACCGTGCCAAGGCGTTGATTGCCGGCAAGGCCGGTGTGCCGGTGACCGCGGTCACCAACGTTGGGGTCTGGGGCAACCACAGCTCCACCCAGTTCCCGAATTTCGAGCACGTCAGGGTCAACGGCAAGCCCGCGCTGGAAGTCGTTCCGGACCGCAACTGGTTCGAGACCGAGTTCCTGGTTACCAACCAGGAGCGCGGTAAGGCGATCATCGAGGCGCGCGGCAAGAGCAGCGCGGCCAGCGCTGCCAATGCCGCCATCGACACGATCAAGAGCCTGCTGACGCCCACCCCGGCCGGGGATTGGTTCAGCGCGGCGGTCGTCTCTGATGGCAGCTACGGTATTCCGGAAGGGATGTTGTTTTCGTTCCCGCTGCGCTCGCCGGGTGATGGCAGCTACGAGATCGTGCAGGGCCTGAGCCTGAGCGATTATGCGCAGGGTAAGCTGGCCAAGACGCTGGCCGAGCTTGAGGAAGAGAAAGCGGCGGTTGCCGATCTGATCTAGGTCACGGGCGGAGTTGTGCCGTCCCGCGGTTTGTGCGTATGATAAAGGGGTCGCCAGTGTGATTGCACACGGCGGCCCCTTTCATGTTTTTCAGGGAAGGCGGGGGCGTGACGAATCGGGTGCTTGACCTGGTGGATGGTGTGGCCATGGTGGTTACCGACCTGCATGGTGCAGGCGAGGCTTATGCCGCCTACCGGGCCCGCTTTGTGGAGGCGCACCAGGCCGGGGAGGTACAGCATCTAATCCTGTGCGGCGACCTGATTCACGGGGCCGGGCCGGTCCACGCGGATCGCAGCCTGGAGATGCTGGAGGATGTGATCGCGCTACAGGCCAGGTACGGCCCGCAGACGGTGATCATGCTGCTGGGCAACCATGAGTTGCCGCATCTGTACAGCCTGCCGCTGAGCCGCGGCGATACCGAGTACACGCCGCGCTTTGAAGCGGCGCTGAGCGCGGCCGGAGTGGGGGTACGGGAGCGTGTGTTCAAGTTTCTGGACGGGCTGCCCTTTGCAGTACGCACGGCGGCGGGCGTGATGATCACGCATGCGGGTGCGTCCGCGCTGGCCGCGCTGCCCGGCAATCGCGATCGTCTGGTCCGGTTCAGCCACTGCAACCTGATCGATCGCGTGGATCGGGTGATTGCGGCCAGCAATCCGGCAGCGCTGTGCGCCGCCTACACCGATTCAGAAGATATGACGTACGAGGACGCCGCCCGCTACTACCTGGCCGTGACCGGGCCGGACGATCCCCGTTACTTGCATCTGCTGCGTCCGCTGATCCTGAACCGCAGTGATTCGAGCTTTGAGTTGCTGTGGGATGCGTTTTTCAGCCGCAACGAGCACGAGTACGGGCGAGAAGCCTATCCGCGCCTGCTAGCGGCGTACCTCGAGACATGGTCGGTTGGCGCACCGGCTCCCCTGGTGGCGCTTGTCTCCGGCCACATTCCCGTGCCGGGCGGCCACCTGCTGGTTGATCCGCGCCAACTGCGCCTGGCCAGCTGGGCGCATGCCCATCCTTCCCGTGCCGGGGTGTACCTGGAGCTGGACTGCGCCCGGCCCGTCGATGACGCCGAGATGCTGGTACCGCACCTGAGGAGCGTGTTTGCATGACGGACTCAAGGCAGTGCCGCGTGCCCTTTGGCCACGGCGAACTGCGGTTTGAAATCCCGCCGCGCTGGTCATACGATGTGGCGGTCAGTGCTCCGGTGAGCGCCGAGCAGCGCCGGGCCTACCGGCTGCCGGATGACTCGTTCACAGAGCGGGTGCGGGCGGCGGAGCGGGCGGTAATCGTGTTCACGGATGCCACGCGGGAAAGCCCCGACCAGCGGCTGGCGATGCGCGCCCTGCGAGATCTGTTTACGGCCGGAATGCCGCTCGATCGTGTGGCGTTCCTGTGTGCGGTGGGCACGCACCGGCCCAGCACGCCGGAGGAGAAGCTGCACAAGCTGGGGAAAGAAATCCTGGCGCGCTTCCCGGTTTATGATCATGACCCGGGGGACGTGGTGACCCTGGGGGAGGTGGATGGCGTGCCGATCCAGGTCGCCCGGCGGCTGGCCGCGCCGGATACGCTGGTGCTGGCGCTGGGCGTGGTGGAGCCGCACCAGTACGCGGGCTATTCCGGCGGGGCCAAGACGGTCGTCATCGGCTGCGGCGGGGCGGATACGATTGCCATCACGCACGGCCCGGAATTCCTGCGGCACGAACGGGTGCGGCCGGGCGAGATCGAGGGGAACCCGTTTCAGGCCCTGGTGCGCAAAGCCGGGCGTCTGATCGGGCTGGCGCGGGTATACAACGTCCTGCTGGATGCCAGTTACGCGCCAATCCTGGAAATTTCGGGTCCGGCGGACGCAGTGCACAACGTGCTGGTGGCGGCGGCCCGGCAGCGGTATGAGGTCGCGGTGGAAGCGCCCTATGATGTGGTGGTCGCCGGTATCGGCGCGCCGAAGGAGATCGGAAGAGCGTCGTGTAGGGAAAGAGTGTAGGATAGGGTG
>CAZGYW010000417.1:0-3454 GCA_964530495.1 uncultured Anaerolineae bacterium | reverse complement strand
GCAGTAATTGGAACGTTGAAGACTCAGCACAATTGGACGGCGTTGGCGCGGTGCTGGACTGGCGCACGCTACTCATCCCGGCGGAGGCCAGCGGTGAGGCTGTGCTGTCCGCCAGCCTGCCTGGGCATCCCGCTGTGGAACTCGGTCAAGTGATGGTGGAGGCCACCGACCACCTGATGGCGCCGCCGCCTGTCGCCGCGCGATCCGGGGTACGCTTCACCGGCGCGGGCGCGCTACACGGTTTCTCACCGGCACTCACCAAAATCCAGGCCGGGATGCCGTTCACGGTGACATTGGTCTGGGCACCCGAGGGCCCCACCGGCCAGCCCTACCAGATCACCGTTCAACTCTTGAGCGCGGACGGCACCCTGATCGCCCAGCATGATGGCCCGCCGGCGGCCGGTTCACGTCCAACCACCGGCTGGATCAATGGCGAGTACATTAGCGATCCCCACGAATTGACCTTCAGGGAGGAGATGTCAGGCTACACTGGCCAGGCCCGCCTGATCGTCGCGCTTTACAACCCTGAAGACGGCCAGCGCCTGCGAACCGAATCGGGCAGCGATCATGCGGTGCTGGTTGGCGACCTGACGGTGTTGCCACAATGACCAGCAACGCTTACGGGCTGGCAGGCACTCGATGGCGACAGCGCGCTGCGGTAGAATACCCGGCAATCTTCGATACGGAACAGGAACAACCATGGACATTCTCGTTACCGGCGGTGCTGGCTACATTGGCTCAACGACTGCTGCCTACTTCCTCCGGGCCGGGCATCACGTCACCGTCTACGATAATCTGAGTCATGGTCACCGCGCTGCCATCCCGGCGGAAGCGACGTTTATCAAAGGCGACATCGGTGATCGCGGCGCGCTGGACATCCTGTTCCAGAGCCAGCATTTCGATGCGGTAGTGCATTTTGCCGCTTTCATCGAAGCCGGGGAGAGTATGGCCAACCCCGGAAAATACTTCCACAACAACGTTACCTGCACCCATAACCTGCTGTCCGCCATGCTGGCCCACGATGTCAAGCGCCTGGTGTTTTCCTCAACCGCCGCAGTCTACGCCAGCAAGAATAGCCCCCTGGAGGAAACGGATCCGCTTGGTCCGGCCAATGTCTACGGTGAGACCAAGCTCATGATCGAGACCATGCTGCGCTGGTACGCCAGCCAGTGCGGGCTGCACTATGCAGCCCTGCGCTATTTTAACGCCTGCGGCGCCATGCTTGACGGTGCTGGCGTTGCTGTTCGCGGTGAAGCACACCACCCTGAAACCCACCTTATTCCGCTGACGCTCCAGGTACCGCTAGGCCAGCGGGACACGATCAGAATCTATGGCACGGATTACCCGACATACGATGGCACCTGCGTGCGTGATTACATTCATGTCGAAGACCTGGCCCAGGCCCACGTGCTGGCGGTCGAAGCGTTGGACGACCTCCAGACCATGATCTTCAACATCGGCAATGGCCAGGGTTACAGCGTCCGCGAAGTCATCAATGTGGCGCGGGAAGTCACCAACATCGACTTCCCCGAACAAGAAACCGAACGCCGGCCGGGTGATGCGCCATTCCTGGTGGCGTCTTCGGAGAAGATCAACCAGGAACTGGGCTGGAAACCGCGTTTTCCTGCCATCAGGGATATCATCGGTAGCGCGTGGGCCTGGCATCGTGCCCATCCCCACGGGTATGCTGATGAGTAACGACACTTCGATGCGAAAGCGGTCGGAGATATCCCCTTCCGATCAGTCGGGAAACGTGTGATGCACATCGCGTTCAATGGCTGGTTCTGGAACCGGCCGGATACCGGAAGCGGGCAATATACTCGCGAGTTGCTTCACGCGCTCCTCAAGATCGCGCCGGACCTCAGACTGACGCTGATCCTGCCAGAGCACAGCGCTGCATCATCCGCTGTACCGTCGGCCGTGCAAACCCTGGTCGCGCCGCCACGTCTGCCGGGGGCGGCAGGCAAAGTCTGGTTTGAGCAAGTGACCTTTCCCCTCAGTGCGGCACGCGCAGGCGCCGATGTTGCTCACGTGCCCTACTGGGCGTCACCGCTGACGTCCAGCGTGCCGATCGTCACCACCATCCACGATGTGATTGCGCTCGCATTGCCGGTCTACCGGGGCGGGTTACTCGGCCGCCTGTACACCAGTCTGGTCTCCGCCAGCGCCCGGGGCAGCAGCCACATCCTCACAGATTCGCAGGCGTCCCGGGATGAGATAGCGGCGCGCCTGGCAGTCCCGCCGGAACGGATCTCCGTCGCCACGCTTGCCGCCGACCGGCGGTTCCACCCAATTATGGGAGCCGAGCAGGATCCGGCAGTCCGCCAGAAGTACGATCTGCCCGAACGCTTTGCGCTGTATCTCGGCGGCTTTGACATTCGCAAGAATGTCCACACGCTCCTGCTTGCCTGGACCTATGTTGCCCAGGCGCTGGCGGACGATGTTCCCCTTGTGCTCGCCGGGCGACCACCTCACCGCTGGGGCGGTGAGCGCTTTCCAGACCTCCCGGCGTACGCTGAGCGCCTTGGGCTATCTCCATACATCCGCTGGCTGGGCGAAGTAGACGAGGCCGACAAACCGGCCCTCTACCGTCTGGCACAGGTCATGGTCTTCCCCAGTCGTTACGAAGGCTTTGGCCTGCCGCCCCTGGAAGCAATGGCCTGCGGCACTCCGGTCGTGGCCTGCAGTGCGTCCTCAATCCCTGAGATTGTTGGCGATGCGGCCTTCCTCGTTGATCCTGACGATGCCCGCGACATGGCAGGTGCCATCCTGGGCATCCTGCTCCAGCCCCCGCTGGCCGCGCAGCTCAGAAACCTGGGCCTCAGCCGGGCCAGCCAGTTCAACTGGCAGAAAACAGCCCGGGAGGCACTGGACGTGTATGCGCAGGTTGCAGGGCAACCCGCTTCGGGAGGAACGGGTTGATGGCGTCCCGCTGGCGACTCTGGGCTGGAGTGCTCCTCGTGGTGATGATGGCAGCCTGCCAGGCCGCGCCGGCTGGCCCTGCCATCACCCATTCCGGGCTGTTGGCCTTTGATTCACCGGTTGAGTTGGCCATCAGCGGCCCCGAACAGGAACATCACTGGGTGTTTCCAGGCAAGAACGGTCAGGCCATCAACATCCTGTTCCGCGCGGAGGGAAACCTGCCCACCCTGCGAATCCGCAACCCGGACGGATCCACTCAGCGCGAAGTGCGCGGCGGTGCATACCAGAACACTGTCTCCCTGGATACGATCCTGTCCGCCGATGGCAATTACGCGGTTGTTATCGCCATGCCGCAGGCAGGCGCATCAACCTACCGGCTCACGCTGCGGGCCGTCGTCGGCCAGGCAATGGACACGATCGTGACACCACCGCCGCAAACCCCGCCCCCCGACCTGCTTGCAGTCACGCCCGCGTCAACGCCCGGCCAGAGTGACCTGGTGCCCCAATCCGAAGCCACCCTTCCGCCCCGCGT
>CAZGYW010000416.1:0-3458 GCA_964530495.1 uncultured Anaerolineae bacterium | reverse complement strand
AGGATGCGCCGCGCGCGCAACCGCTCGCGGTAGAATGTCATGGGATGTTCGCCCGTGGAGAGGCCCAGCATCCCGTATTCCATGCCCAGCCGCTCCCCGGCGGAGAGTTCCGGCAGGGCCGCTTCCTCAGCCGGATACTCCAGTCCCAGCTCGTCCGGCGCGTAGGCCAGCTCGCCCAGCTTCCACAGCAGCTGGCGGCGCGGCACACCCCAGCCATCCAGCGCCCCGGCCTGGATCAGATGCTCCACCAGCGTCCGCGGCAGGCGCGTCCGGCGGCAGAGGTCGGCCAGCCCGGCGAACGGCCCCGCTGCTCGCGCTGCAACCACCCGCTCACCCCCGGCCTCGCCCATCCCTTTGACCTGGGCCAGCCCCAGCCGGATCGCCCCACTCTCCACCGTGCAGCGCGCCGCGCTCAGATTCACGTCCACCGCCAGGACCGCCAGCCCGTGCCGTTTGGCGTCGTTGACCAGCACCGCCGGGCTCCAGAAGCCCATCGGCTGGTGGTTGAGCAGGGCGGCGTAGAACGGCGCGGGATGGTAGCGCTTAAGCCAGGCGGACTGGTACACGATCACGGCAAACGCGGCAGCGTGGCTTTTGGGAAAGGAGTACAGGCCGAAGGCTTTGAGCCGCTCGAACACATCCGCCGCAATCGCCGCCGGGACGCCCTGCGCCGCGCTGCCGGCCATGAACGCCTGGCGGAAGGTCTCCACCGCCGCCGCGCCGTGCTTGCTGCCCAGCGCCCGGCGCAGCAGCTCCCCCTGGCCCGGCGTGAAGCCGGCCAGCGCTGCCGCCACCTGCAAGACCTGCTCCTGAAACAGGATCACGCCCAGCGTCTCGCGCAGGACTAGCTCCAGCAGCGGGTGGGGATAGAGCACCGGCTCCTCACCCAGGCGGCGGCGCAGGTAGGGATGCACCATGTCGCCCTGGATCGGGCCGGGGCGGATCAGGGAGATGGCCACCACCAGGTCGGCGAAGTGGCGCGGCTTCAGGCGGGGCAGCATCTGGGCCTGGGCTCGCGACTCCACCTGAAAGCAGCCGACCGTATCCCCGCCCGCGATCAGGGCGTACACCGCCGGATCGTCAAACGCCAGACGGTCAAGATCGGGACGCTGCCCGGTCAGTGCCGTGATGGTCGCCTGTGCCTCAGCGATGGCGGATAGCATGCGCAGCCCCAGGATGTCGATCTTGACCAGCCCGGCCGTTTCCAGCGCCTCCTTGTCCCACTGGATCACCACCCGGTCTTCCATGCTGGCCGGCTCGGTCGGGATGCGCTCGACCAGCGGCGCGCCGGTGATGACCATCCCGCCATTGTGGATGCCCAGGTGACGCGGTATACCGTCGATCTGCCCGCACAGGTCGATGAGCTGCGCCCACGGGCGGGCGACCGCGCGATCCTGCAGCACGTCCTGCAGGCCGGGGTTGTGGGCCAGGTCGTCCGGGTGGCGGGTATCGAAGGCCTTGGCGGCCAGGTCGATGAGGTGCGGCGGCAGGCCGAGGGTCTTGCCCACATCCCGCACGGCGCTGCGCGCCCGGAAGGTGACCAGCGTGCAGGCCATCGCAGCGTGGTCGTGCCCGTAGCGGCGGTAGATGTACTGGATGACCTCCTCGCGGCGGTCGGCCTGGAAGTCGATGTCGATGTCGGGCACGGTCTGGCGCTCGGCGGAGAGGAAGCGCTCGAAGACCAGGTTATGGGCCAGCGGGTCGATGGGCGAGATGTCCAGCAGGTAGGCGACCAGCGAATTGGCCGCCGAGCCGCGTCCCTGGCAGCGGATGCCCGCCTGACGAGCGAAGCGCACGATGTCCCACACGATCAGGAAGTAGTTGGCCAGCCCGGCCCGGGTGATGATCCCCAGCTCGTGCTCAAGCTGGCGGATGACGTCCGCCGGACGGTCGGGATGCTTGCGGACCAGCGCCTGCCGGCACAGGCGGCGCAGGGCCTGGGTGGCATCCAGTCCCGGCGGGGTGGGAAAGGCGGGCAACTCCTGCAGGCCGTACTGGAGCTCAAAGCGGCACAGGGCGGCAATGCGGACGGTGTTGGCGACCGCCTCCGGCCAGCGGGCGAAGATAGCGGCCATCTGCCGCCCAGACTTGAGGTGATATTCGGAGTTGGGGCGCAGCAGGTGGGCGGCCGCGTGCAGGGGCATCAGGTGGCGGATGCCGACCAGCACATCCTGCAGGCGATGACCGCCCCGGGCGGCGTAGTGGACGTTATTGGTGGCAACATAATTCACGCCGACCGCCTCCGCCAGGGCGGCCAGCCCGGCGGTCAGCCGGGCGTCCCCCGGTAACAGGTGCTGCTGTAGCTCGATCCAGAACCGCTCCGGACCGAACAGATCCCGGTAATGGCGGGCAATGCGCAGGGCCGCTTCCCGATCCTTGCTCAGCAGCGCCCGGCTGATGACCCCCCTGCGGCAGCCAGAGAGGGCGATCAGGCCGGCGTGATGGGCTTCCAGCGCGTCCGGGGGTAGTTCCGCTTCCCCCTTATCCGCGTTGTGGCGGGCCAGGCTGATCAGGCGACCCAGGTTACGCCACCCGCCCTCCTCCGCCGCCAGCAGGGTCAGGTGCGCCCCGCCGGGCAGGGTCAGCTCCGCGCCAAGGATGGGCCGGATGCCCGCCTGGCGCGCCGCCTCCACGAACGGCACCGCGCCATACACGGCATCATGGTCGGTGAGGGCCAGGGCGGGCAGGCCCAGCCGCGCCGCATGCTGCACCAGCGCCTCCGGGGAGGATGCCCCGTCCAGCAGGCTGTAATACGAGTGGCAGTGCAGCTCGGCGTAGTCAGTCATATAGCCGCTCCAGCGCCCAGCGGTCGGCCAACAGGTCATGGACCAGCACGACCAGCAGCCCGCTGGCAGTGTGCAGCCGGAAGTAGTCCCGCCAAATCCGCGCCTCCCACCAGCCGGTATCCACCCGCCAGCGGCTGATGATGCCTGCCACCGGATGGCGCTCCCCACGCCACGCGAACGCGACTGGCAGCGTCCCCTGGCCGCGCGTCTCCACGGCCACCGGCAGGCCCTCCGCCCACAGCCAGGTCATGCCACCACCTGCGCCAACCGGTAAGCGTCCGGCAGAAGGGGGCTGGTCGGAAGCTCGGCGCGGCGAATCTCGTAGAAGAGATCCGGCCCATGCCGGGCGGCCAGCCGTTCCAGCACCTCCGGCGCGATCCGCCCCGCGTCCAGGTCATCCCCGAAGAGCGAGAGCTGGCGCGCCCGGACGGGCTGCAGGTCGCGCAGGTGGATCGCCAGGCCGTAGACCGGGCCGCTGAGGGTCTGCGGATCAAGCAATTGCTGCAGCAGCCGCAACAGGTCAGAAGCCTCGCTCACCGGGTCGCGCGGGCGCTGACGGACGGTCACCGTTTCCCCGCGCCGTAACTCAAGCGTTAGCTGGGCATCCGGGCAGGTCAGACACTGCGAGATCGGAAGAGCACACGTCTGAACTCCAGTCACCGCTCATTATCT
>CAZGYW010000415.1:0-3463 GCA_964530495.1 uncultured Anaerolineae bacterium | reverse complement strand
GTGCCGGGCCGGGTGCGGCTGGGGCTGGAGTTCCGCCATGCCTCGGAGGAGCACCTGGACGCGATGGAGACCACGCTGCTGGGGCTGGCCCAGGATGCCGCCCAGGTGCACGGCCTGGGGCTGGACATCACGCCGCTGGGCGGGGTAGAGCCGGCCCAGTGCGACGAACGGGTAGTCACCGCTATCGAGGCCGCCGCCGACCGGCTGGACCTTTCCCACATGCGCCTGATCAGCTTCGCCGGGCACGACGCGCAGAGCATGAGCCGCATCACGCCCACCGCCATGATCTTCGTGCCGTCGGTGGAGGGCATCAGTCACAACCCGAAGGAATACACCCGCGAGGAGGACGTGATCAACGGGGCCAACGCCCTGCTGCACACGCTCCTGACGCTGGCGGAGACCGCCCAGGGCGCGTAACAAGCGCAAACGAGACCCGGGCTGAGATGGGGTCCGTATGGGCGTTGTAGGGGCGGTTCGCGAGCCGCCCGGGCCCTCATCCCCTGGCCCCTCTCCCAATGGCGGTTGCGGCGTGCGACTCCGGGGGAAGAGGTTGGGGGATGGGGGAAAAGCCTGCCGGCCTTTGCCTGCATCCGCTGAAATCTGTCCCCTTTACAAAATCCCCAGAATTTAGATAAACTTAAGATCATGACGACTGCTCACGTCAATTTTTATGCTAGACTAAGGACAAGCAGCCCCGAACTTCCGGTTGCCTGAGGAAGTGGAGTAGCCCGGCGATGCCACGTATTCTGTACATCGAAGACAACCTGTCCAACCGCGTCCTGGTGCGGCGGGTCTTGCAGGCTGCCGGGCTGGACGTGCTGGAGGCCGATAACGCTGCGGATGGCATCGCCCTGGCCCGCCAGACCACGCCCGACCTGATCCTGATGGACCTCAGTATGCCGGAAGTGGATGGCCTCATGGCGGCGCGCCAACTGCGCGAGGACCCGGCGCTGGCCGGGGTGCCCATCGTGGCCCTGACCGCCAACGTCATGCCCGCTGACCGCGACCGGGCGCTGCAAGTCTGCGATGGCTATATCGCCAAGCCCATCGACGTCGACCGTTTTCCTGCCGAGGTGCAGGCGTACTTTCGGAAAGAGCAGCCGTCACCATGCTTCCATCAAACGTTAAAAACGACCTGAGCGATGCCTGTGTGCTGGTGGTCGAGGACAACGTCCCCAACTTTGTGCTGATTGCGCGCATGCTATCGTACCTGGGCATCCGCAGCTGCGAATGGAAGACCAGCGGCTGGCAGGTCGTCCAGTTCGCCGAATCCCTGCCCCGGGTCGACCTGGTGCTGCTGGACATCCGGCTGCCCTACGAGGACGGTTTCCACGCCCTGCAAAAGCTGCGGGACACCGATCGCTTCAAAGAGACGCCTATCGTGGCGGTCACCGCGGAGGCCAGCGCCGCCAGGGCGCTCCAGGCCCGGGCGGCCGGGTTCAACGGCTTCCTGAGCAAACCGCTCAACCCCGACCGCTTCCCCGAACAGATTCAGCGCATTATGAGTGGCGAACCGGTCTGGGACTGGCAATAATGGCAGGCGATCACTGCGCGGGGTGATGGCCCTCCGGCACGCGCCGCGGCTATCCCGTCCTATCGTCCGTGGCTGTGCCCCGTTCCCCTTGCGGTCGGGCCGTTAGCCGGGCAGAGGAGACGCCCATGCTTCCTGAGCTTTCCCCCGCAGCGCTGCACCGCCTTCAGCAGGCCGGGCAAACCCTGCGGGCTGCCGGCTCCCTGGACGAAGCGCTGGCCGCTCTGCAAACGCTGCTGATGCCCTGCGCGCCGCAGCACATCGCCATCCACACCCCGGAAGGGCTGCTCCATGCGTGGTCGGCCGGGCCGGACGCGGCCGCCGACGGCCTGGAGCTGCCCCTGCAGACCGGCGGGCGCGTGATCGGCCACCTGCGCATCGCCCCCGCTCCCCCATCCGCTGAGCATGCGGCACTGGCCGCGCTCGCCGACCAGGCCGCGCCCGTGATCGATAGCTGGCTGCTCCGCCGGCAGGTCGAAGGCGCCCGGCAGACCGCTGACCTGCTCCAGCAAGTCAGCAGCGCGATGGCGGATGTGAGCAGCGCCCAGGGCATCATTGAGGCGCTGGCGCGGCCGGCGATCGCGCGCGGCGATCTGGCGCTGGCTCAACTCTACCTGCTCCAGGATGGGCGCGGCTGGACGGACGAGGATGCGACCGTCGTCATCGACGCCAGCTGGGCCAGCGGCTTCCTGCCGGACCTGATTGGCATGCACTTCAGTGCTGCCAGCCTGCCGATCTGGGACACCCTGGCGACACCCGCCATCCTGACGGTGGACGACCTGGTGGCCGCCCGCGACCTGCCGCTTGAAGCGCAGGTGGAATGGCTGACCCTCGGCCTGCGGGCGCTGGCGATCCTGCCGCTGGGCACGAGCAGCCAGCCGGTTGGCGCGGTGCTGCTCGGCTACTCCGCCCCGCATGTTCATACCACGCGCGAGCTGGCCCTCTACCGTAACCTCTCCGAGTTGACGGTCATCGCGCTCCAGAACATCCACCTCTTCGCGCAGACGGAACGCCGCGCGCGCCAGTTCCAGACCTCGGCGGAAGTCAGCCGCGCCGTGACCTCGATCCTGGACATCAGCGATCTGCTGCCGCTGATGGTCAACCTGATCCGGGACTCGTTCCGCTACGACCATGTGCAGCTCTTTTTGGTGGATGACGCCGGGAAGAATGCCGTGCTGCAGGCCAGCACCGGTGAAGCGGGCGCCACCCTGCTCAAGCTCAACTGGTCGCTGCCGGTTGGCTCCACTTCCGTGATCGGCCAGGTCACCGAGCACGCGGAGCCGCTGATCGCCCTGGATACGGCCGGGGCCAGGGTCCCGCACCGCCCCAATCCCTACCTGCCGGACACGCGCTCCGAGATGGCCATCCCCCTGGTGAGCCGTGGCAAGGTCATTGGCGCGCTGGATGTGCAGTCCCGCCAGCCCAACGCCTTCTCGGAGGAAGACGCGCGGGTGCTCGCGGCGCTGACCGACCAGATCGCCATCGCGCTGGATAACGCCCACCTGTTCGAGCAGACCCAGAACTATACTCGCGTCCTCACCCGGCAGGTGGCCAACCTGGAAAAGCTGCTGGAAGCCAGCCAGCGTTTCACGGCCATGCAGAACGCGCAGGACATCCTGGATAGTGCGGCCCAGGCCATGGTCGAGCTGCTGCGCGTGGATCACGCCGGGATCGTCCTGGAACTGGAATCGGAGCCGCAGTACGGCATCCTGCGCGCCGAATACCCGCCCAGCGACCTGATCGGCAGCCGCCTGCACATCATCGGCCCGTGGATGAACGAGGAATACGTGTTCACCCGGGAGCCGGTCGTCATCAACAGCGTGGCGGCCAGCCCCCTGCTGGATGACGAAACGCGCCACGCACTGCAGGGCGGCGGCATCCGGCAGGTGGTGCTGGTGCCATTCCTGACCAGCGGGGAGCGCGTCACCGGCT
>CAZGYW010000414.1:0-3469 GCA_964530495.1 uncultured Anaerolineae bacterium | reverse complement strand
TTCGGCGGCGTGATCGTGCTGGCCAGCCGCAGCCTGGGCGCCTCGGATGCCGCCAACCCGATCGCCGGGCAGCTGGCCGTTCTCGCTGCGTCCCTGAGCTATGGTGCGGCGGTGGTCTTCGTGCGGCGCAGCCTGCGCCACCTGCGGCCGGTTGTCGTCTCCAGCGGCGTGCTGCTGACGTCGACTGTTGTTACGGGCGGAGCGGCGCTGGTCGTCGATGGCCTGCCGCGCTTCGGGGCGTTGTCCGGGCAGGCGCTGATCGCCGTGCTGGTGCTGGGGCTGGTCAACACGTACATCGCCTACCTGCTGTACTACTGGCTGATCGATCGCTGGGGCGCGACGCGAGCTTCGCTGGTCACGTACCTGATGCCGCCGGTCGGGCTGGCGCTGGGCGTGATCTTCCTGGATGAGGTGCTGGACGCGCGCCTGATTGTGGGCGCGATTCTGATCCTGGCCGGGGTGGTGCTCGTCAACTGGCGCGGGCAGCAGCGCCGCAGCGCGCCGGCAGTGGCGGAACTGGCCTCCGTTGACCGCTGATTGGTCGCTGGCGGATGGCGGCGAGTCGGCATATACTGCGCGCAGTGCGGCATACGGAAGGCTGAAAGAGCGGGATGAGCGACACGGGCCAGTATTTCTATTCCAACCGGATGGGGCTGATCATTTTTCGGGCGATGGAAGCGCTGGTTGGCCGGAGCGCTGTGGAGGCGATTCTGCGTGAAGCCGGCCTGGAGCAGTATATCCGCCAGTATCCGGCCACCGACCTGGAGCTGGAATTCCCGTTCGCTCACCTGGGCGCGCTGCAGGCGGCGGTTGAGCGGATACATGGCGCCGAGGCCGGGCGCGAACTCAACCGCCGGGTGGGCACGCTGTGCCTGTCCAACGGCCTGACCGAGTTCAACCCGCTGCTGGGCATCGCCGACTTGCCGACCCGCATGATGCCATTGTCCCTCAAACTGCACGTCGGCTTCGATATGTTCGCCATGGTCTTCAACCGTTTTTCCGACCAGGTGGTGAAGCTCAGCGAGGATCAGCGGGCTTACTACTGGATCATCGAGCGCTGCCCGGTCTGCTGGGGGCGCCAGGCGGAAGCGCCATGCTGTCATCTGGCCGTTGGCATTCTGGAAGAAGGGTTGCGCTGGGCGACCAACGGCAAGGAATTTCTGGTAGAGGAGATCAGTTGCGTGGCGCGTGGGGATGCCACCTGCACCATCGCCATCGCCAAGCGTCCACTCTCCAACCAGGGGTAGGTTAGCGTGTCAATCGCCCGGCTCCACCTGCGGGCGCTCCAGGCTGAACACGTTCCCGATAGCCGCGTATTCCGCCCCGCCCAGCCGCGCGACCGGTAGGAGCCGGGTCGCATCCACCAGCCCATTCTCCCGCAGCAGGTCCTCCCGGATGTGATAGCGCACGATCCGCCCCAGCACGAGCGTATTGGTGCTGCCGGAAATGGGGATGATCTGGTGCAGGCGCGCTTCCAGGGCGATGCGCGCCGCGGCCACCCGGGGCGGGCGGACGTCTGCTGAAGGGGTGGCGGCCAGGTGGGCGATGGCGAATTCGTCCACGCCGCGTGGCCACTCCCCGGCGGTCTGGTTCATGGCTTCCACCAGCGATTCATCCACCAGGTTGATCACAAATTCGCCGCTGGCCTGCAGGTTGTAAAGCGTGTCCTTGGGGCCGCCGCCGAAGCGTTCCGCCCGGCGCCCGATCGAGATCATGACAATCGGTGGCTCACCGCTGACGGCGTTGAAGAACGAATAGGGCGCCAGGTTGGGGTTGCCGTCCGGGTTGAGCGTGGACACCCAGGCGATTGGGCGCGGCACGATGCTGCTGAGCAGCAGCCGGTAGGCGTCGCGGGGCGGCATCTCGTCCGGCACAAAGGTGCGCATCTGCGGGTCGGGCATCGCGGAGTCCTTTCTCGACGGTTTGACTGATTATAAGGGAAATTCGCGGGAAATGAGTCAAATCCGGCCGGACGTGGGAAGATAATCAACCGCAAAGGCCGCAGAGGATGGAGCAAGATCGCAAGGCAAGCGGAAACGCGAAGCCCATGTCGATTACTGGCGATCAGGCTTCGCGGTCATATGTTTGCCGGGCGGCGGCTTGCGTCTATACTGTTGAGTATTGTCCGGCGCAGCGCAGTGGAGCGAATCTCATGACATCCGCATTCCCTCTTGACCCCGATCGCCAGCCGGTGCCGGGCTGGCTTCGCACGGCTACAGGCAGCGCGATGCCTGCCGTGATCTTCAATCCGGAAGGCAAGCAGACGATGCTGACCATCGACGGGGGTGGGGCGCGCGGAATTATCTCGCTCATGATCCTGCGCCAACTGGAGGAGCGCACCGGTCAGACCGTCAACCAGTTGTTCGATTTTATTGGTGGGACGAGCGTCGGCGCGCTGATCGCGGCGGGCATCGCCGCCGGGCATAACGCGACCGAACTGATTGAACTCTATGATCGGTTTGTTCAACTGATCTTCAAGAAAGATTGGCTGGCGATCGTCTTCAAACACGGGCTGCGCTACCTGTACGACAAGCAGGAGATGCGCCGCCTGCTGTACGACTTTGTGGGTGATCGCAAGCTGGCCGACCTGGACAAGATCATCCTGCTGACCGTCAAGGATATGGCGCGGGCGGAGACGATCTTCTTCGTGAACCGGGGGCCCGGCGCGGCGGCGACCGCCCACGCCTCGCTCGCGAAGGTGGCGGAAGCCAGCGCCACAGCGCCGGTCTACTTCCAGCCTCTGGGCGATACGGTTGACGGCGGGGTGGGGACGTACGGCAATGCCTGCTACGTGGCGACGGTAGAGGCGCTGCACTACCTGGGCGAACCGTGGAAGGCTGGCAACATCATTCACGTGTCGCTTGGCACCGGGCTGCCGGTTAACAGCCTGGCGCGCGGGGAGGTGCAGCGCTGGATGCCGTGGCAGTGGCCGTTCTGGGTGATCGGTGAGCTATTGGATGAGGCGGCGGATAACAACGTGCGGATGACGATGCGCCACTTCAGCGATCAGATCGACTTCCGGCGCTACCAGGTCAGCCTGGATGATACGGTGGTGCGCGAGGAGCTGGGCGTGGCGATCCCGGAAGGGATGCGCACGCGGGATCTGGGGCTGGATTCAGCCAGCCCGCAGGCGGTGGAGGTCATGCGCGAGATTGGTAAGCGTTACGCCGCCGGGATTGACTTCTCCATGAACGGTGAACAACTGCGCGATCCGGCCAACGCGCCGCCCGGCTACGGTGGGTATCCGTACCGGCCCGCGCGCCTGCCCGACCTGACGCCGGAAGACGTGGATCGCATGTTTGGCGACTGAGCCGAGAGGCGCCAGTGGCGAAAGCAAACGGGCGGTTCGCGAACCGCCCGTACAGATGAACCGCGTGCTTACCGATCACCGCTGGATGGTGGCGTAAACGCGCCCGCTTAGCCCTGACCGTCCAGGTAGTACCACCGGATTGGCTTCAGATCGTCGTCC
>CAZGYW010000413.1:0-3470 GCA_964530495.1 uncultured Anaerolineae bacterium | reverse complement strand
GCATGACCGAGGCGGCGAACGAGAAGCCCATGGCGAAGGCCGGGAAGATCAACTGTTGCAGGTTAAGGCTGGGATTTTCGCTGAATTCGACGTAGTTGCCGGAGTTGGGCAGGATGCCGAAATGGACCGACAGGACGTAGATAATCAGGGTGCCGAGCACAAAATTGGGCACGGCCAGCCCCAGCATCGACAGGATGCGGCCCACCAGGTCGATCGCAGAATTGTGCCGGATGGCAGACAGAATCCCAACCGGCAGCCCGATGACCATGGCGATGATCACCGAGAGCAAGGCCAGCTCCAGCGTCACCGGCAGGCGCTGCAGGATCAGGGTCGTGACTTCCTCCCCGTGGCGGACGGAAAAGCCGAGGTTGCCGCGCAGGGCATTCCCCAGCCAGGAGAGGTACTGCTCCAGCACCGGCTTATCCAGCCCGAAGTATTCTTCCAGGGATTGGCGCTGGACATCGGTGAGCATTCCGGCTTCGGTGCCGAGCATGGCCGTGATCTGATCGCCGGGCACAGCCCGGATCGCCAGAAAGACGAGTATCGAAACGCCCAGCAGCGTGGGGATGAACGCGATGATGCGTTGGACGAGATAGCGTAACATGGGCAGCCTCGTGGGGCGCGGCGCGATAGACCTGGTAGTGTGGCGCAGGGCCAGCCGGCACCCTGCGCCACAGCGGGAACAACGCGGCTCAAGCCGCGGGTAGGGCGTTTAACGCTCCAGCGCGACCTCGTGCAGGAAGTACAGCGAGTCGTTGGCGATCGGTTCCCAGCCGGTCACATACGGCTGGTGCGCGGTGTAGGTGTAGCCGGAGTACAGCCAGATCCAGGGGGCCTTCTCCGCCAGTTGCAGCTGGAGATCGCTGAAGATCGCGAAGCGAGCTTCGGGATCGGTCTCGGCCTGCCCGGCCTTCATGAGCGCGTCCAGCTCGTCATCAACGTAGCCGGCCACGTTCTCAAAGCGGGCGCCGTACTGCCAGTAACGAGCGTACATCGTGTACGGGTCGGTGCGGCCACCGTTGAGCGCCACGGCGGCGGCGAAGTCGCCGGCCAGCCACTTGTCAACGTAAACGCTCAGTTCCATCGGCTCGATCTCAACGGTGATGTTGATCTCGGCCAGCTGGGCCTGGATGGTCTGCGCCTCAGAGAGGGCAGTCGGCGGCTCCGCATTGGCGACGATCACCGGCAGGGTGAAGCCATCGGCCATCCCGGCGGCGGCCATCAGCTCGCGGGCCTTGTCCAGGTCCTTGGTGTAGCAGAACAGTTCGGAATTGGGCAGGGCGAAACTGGCCATTGTCAGCGGGCCGGTCACGCGGCCTTCGCCCAGGGCCGCCGAGTCCACAACTTCCTGGCGGTCAATCGCGCAGGAAATCGCCTGGCGGACTTCCAGCTTGTCCAGCGGCTCCACGGCGGCACGCAGCTGCAGCACATGGTAGTCAATGGTGGGGGTGCGGGCCAGCACGATGTCCTGAGAGTCGATCAGGAGCGTGGCGACCAGCGGGTCGTTGAGCATGGCGAAGTCAATCGTCCCGGCGCGAAGCGCGGCCAGGATGGAGGCCTCATCCGGGATGATGCGCAGCTCAATGCCGTCCACAAACGGGCCTTCGCCCCAGTAGTCGGTATTGGCGGAGAGGACGGTCACTTCTTCCGGCGTCCAGCTTTCCAGCTTGAAGGGGCCGGTGCCGACCACATCGGTCGTCGGATCGCCACTGGCGATCACGTCCGACGAGAGGATGACGGCGTTGGTGCTGGCCATGGCGGAGAGCAGCGGCACGTCCGGCGTGTTCAGGTGGAAGATGACGGTGAGGGGATCCGGCGCTTCCATCGATTCAATGCTGACGTAGTTGGTACGGGCGGCGGCGGCAGTCTCCTCGTCCAAGATGCGCTCGAAGGAGGCGATCACGTCCTGGGCATCGAAATCCGACCCGTCATGGAACTTGACGCCTTCACGCAGCTTGAAGGTCAGGGTCAGAGCGTCCTCGGCGAATTCCCAGCTTTCGGCCAGGCGGGGCGAAATCTGCAGATTGTGATCGTTAGCCACCAGCGGCTCATAGATCATTGCCAGCAGGGATATCGAGGCGAACGCGGTCTGGGTGTGCGGGTCAAGCCCGGTCGAGTCGACGGCGCGGGCCATGATCAGGGTGTTGCCTTCCTGAGCCCCGGCGGGCAGGCCGGCAACCAGCATGGCAAGCAGCAGAAACAGGATTGGCACTGCACGGCGTGTTCGTAACATCTTTTCTCTCCTCTGCATATGGCTGTGCAATATTCAGTACCAGCGAAGCCCCGGACCAGGCCGTCCGGCAGGCTGTACGCTCAAAAAGGGAAGGGCGGCGCGCCCGCTCACAGTGACTTCCAGTAGATCAGCTCGGTGACATCCGGCAGGACGTAGCCCGGCAGCGCGCCGACCTGCCGGTACCCATGCCGTTGGTAAAAACGCTGGGCGTCCGTGTTAAAGTCCGAAACCAGCAGGATGATGTCGCGACCATCAGCGGTGGCGTGATGCTCCACTTCGGCCAGGAGGGCGCTGCCAAGCCCTGCGCCGGCGCAGGCCGGGTCTACCCCGATCAGGCGCAGGTAGGCGCTCCGCCCGAAAGCTCCGCGCGGCATGACCCACGCCAGCCCGGCCGGCCGGCCGGCCGCATCCTCAACCGTCAGGAGCAGCTCGCCCGCGGCCGCCGCCTGCTCGAACTGGCGGAGGGCAGCCTGCGGCTGCAGCCCGTAACGCTGCATGAGGGGGAGGGTCACCAGCCAATCGACAACTGCCGGGAATTCGGCGGGAAGGAGGGCGCGTACTGTGCTCATATCTTCATTCTAGTCCCGTTACCGGCCGCCTGCAATCAACCAGCGCGATCCTGCCGCTTACAGCGTTAGATGCCGGCGGATGGATGTTAGTCGCTTGAGTTGTTCTGTGGTGAGCGCGTGGCATGCCTGCGCCGCAGGAGCGCCAGCAGGCGCGGCATAGCGGTGGCATAGGCCCAGTACAGCAGCGGAGTGGGCGCGTAGTCCCAGGCGCCAATCAAGCGCGTCACCCTGCCGTTGAACCCGCGCTTGAACTCGTAGACGCCCCACATCCGGTCGGAGTCGTCAAAGACATCCGGCGCGCCCCAGAAATCGTAGACCGGGTAGCCCTGCTCGCGCGCCCACTGGATGGCCGCCCACTGCAGGGCGTAGTTGGGCATGCGCTGGCGCTCCTCGCCGCTGGACGCGCCGTAGAAGTACCAGCAGCGCGCGGCGAAATGGAGCAGGATCACATGGGCGAGGGGCAGCCCGTCATATTCTGCGATCAGGGCGTGGGCCATCCCGGCGGCCATGAAGCTGCCCCACGCGTCGCGGTAGTAGTCCAGGGGGCGGGTGAGGAAGCCATCCCGCGCGCCGGTGGTGCGGTACAGGTCATAGAGTAGCGGCAAATCGTCCGGCGTCCCGGGACGGATGGTGACGCCCTTCTTCTCCGCCGTGCGGACTTTGCGGCG
>CAZGYW010000412.1:0-3476 GCA_964530495.1 uncultured Anaerolineae bacterium | reverse complement strand
GCCGGCCCGTGCGGGAAGCTGCCCGCGCCGTGGCAGTCCACACAGCCGATCTCGTCCGGGGCGCTGGCGGTGCCATGCACGGAAGCGGCGATCACCTCCCGGTCAACACCCAGGTTCAGGCTGTAGCCATCCACCAGTTCAAAGCGCCGCGCGCCGGTGTGGCACAGCAGGCAGTAACCGTTGTCTCCGCTGGCGGCCAGGCGCTGGCCGGGCACATCCAGCGCCCACCACGGCGCCGTGCCCACCACGACCGCCGCCACCAGCAGGAAGAAGCCGATCAGCCTGCGCCCACTCGGGTGAACCAGCAACACAATCCCGGCCAGCGCCAGCAGCCCGCTGGCAATCGCGATCGCGATCAACCCCTGCTGAGTCAGACCGGGCACCAGCCCCAGCAGCGGCAGTTCCACCCACTGCGGCCGGGCGTCAGTGATCTCCGGGCGCACCGGCTCGATGCCCAGCGCATCTTCCACGGCAAAGAGGAGCATCTGCGTATAGGTGTAGTTATGCAGGCCGGCGCTGCCATCCCCCTGGATCATCGCCAGGGCGGTGCTCACCCAGGCCGGGGTTTCCGCGCCCACGGCGGCCAGGACGGCCTCCATGCGGGCGGTGGTATCCGCCTGGCTGGCGCTGATGTACTCCGCGATCTGGGCGGAGGTGATATCCGCATGGCAGGTGGTGCAGCCTGCGGCGGCTTCCAGCGCCTCCGGGGCGCCGGGCAGCATAGCGATCAGGCTGTGGGTGGCGCGCGCGCCCTCCGCGGTGGGCAGCCGGGACATGTGGCAGGTCACGCAGTCCGGCCCGTCCTCAGCGCTGAAGTGGGCGGAGGGGAAGCCTGTGAGTTCTTCCGCCAGCGTCAGGCCCTCGAACATCTCGTAATTCGGGTGGTGCACGTAGCCCTCAATGCCCTGGTTGCTGTGGCACTCCACACACAGGGCGTACGGCTCATCCCACAGCAGGAAGGGCGTTTCTTCCTCTGAGTGAGGGTTATGGCAGGTCTGGCAGGCGATGCCGGTGGTGGCGGTCGCCAGGGTGACGGCTTCCGGCGGGTCACCGTCCAGCTCGCCATTCGCGAACCAGCCGCGCACGCGCTCCGCATAGCGGTAGTCACCGCTGTGGCAGCGCAGGCACTCGTCACCGGCGTGGTCTTCGTCGGCCAGCACGGAGGGCAGCGCGGCATGCGCGGAAGCCAGCCACTCGTTGAACTGCATCGCGATGCCCCCGGCATGGCCGCTGGCCCACCAGTGCTTCGCGTCCGTTTCCAGCGTGCTCAGGCTGTAGACCGCCGCGTCCAGCAGCGCCCCGCCCGGCTGGTAACCCAGCGGGTACGGGCGGCCGTCCGGCGCGCTGCCCAGGCCGTGGCACTGCCCGCACACCTGCGGATCGGGCTGGTTGTAGATCGCGCCACGAATCTCAGCGAGTTCCGCCGTATTGGCGCGAATGCCGGCCGCATCGGCCAGGCTGATGTGCGTCTCGCCCGGGCCGTGGCAGGCCTCGCACTGCACGCCCGTGTCCACCCACTGGCCGGACTCGCGGTCCAGGCCGGTGGTGTGGCAGTAGGCGCAGTTCTGCACAAAGTCATAGGCCGGGTCCGGCCACTGTTCGGCCAATTCCAGGGCCTGCCAGGCGCCTTCCACCGCGTTCCATTCCGCCGGCAGGACGAGCAGCGTCCCGCCTTCGCCTGCGACCACAAAGCGCTGGGCATAGCGCCCGGCGCCCAGCACATACGCCACGTCATCCAGGGTGAACGGGCGCGGCGCAGCCTCCCCTGGTAGCTGGAGCGTGCGGAGGGCTTCCCCGGCGCTGAAGTCGGCCACAACCACCGTGGTTTCGGCATCCGCCGCCATCAGCGCGTTGGCGTGCAGGGAGGTCGCATGGTCGCGGCTCAGGCCGCGGTGGCAGGAACGGCATTCCAGCCCGCCCTGGTAGTCACCCTGCGGACCGTCCTGGGCCAGCGCGGGTCCCGCGAACAGGAACAGCCCAACGAGAACGGCGATCAGGCTGAAGGCCAGCAGTCGTAGGTGGCGCATAGGTGAGAGTCCCCCTGGTGCAGATCTCAGGCCCGGCAAGAATGGGTTCAAGACGCTACCCAATAGTAACCCGAAGCGCTATCTGGCGTCGAGTGATGATAATACCGAGCTGGCATGACAGATTCTTCAGGGCTGCCAGCCACCCCCGGATGTGATCCGAAGGCGGCTGGCAGGCCGATGCTATTCCTCCGGCGCGCCGGCCGCGATCCAGTCGCGCAGGTCCAGGTACTGCCGGGTGGTCAGGTCGCCCGGATGTTCCTCCTGCATGAATTCCAGGATCGGACTGTCCGCGATCGCCCCCGGCACGATGACCGGCCCGTGGCGGCCGCCGGCCAGCAGGCTCGCATAGGTCGTCACATCCAGCCCGCCGGCCGGGTCATCCCCGCCGTGGCAGATCGCGCAGCGCTCCACGAGCACCTGGCGCAGCCCGGCATAGGTCAGGCGATCCGGCGTCCCGCTGGAATCCCCCGGCGCGGCGGCCGCATCTCCCGCGGTTTGCGGCGCGCCCGCCGCGATCCACGCCCGCAGGAGGGCCATCTGCTCGTCCGTCAGCCGGGCGAAGTGACCCTCGTCCAGCACCTCCAGGATCAGGCTGCCGTCCGGGTCACCGGGCGTGATCACCGGCCCGCCGCGGCTGCCGGCCAGCAGCGGATCGTAGGCGGTCACGTCCAGCGCGCGCTCCGCGTCCGGGCCGCTATGGCATTCGCCGCAGGCCGCGGTCAGGATGGGCTGCAGCGTGTCAAAGGTGGCGGCCGCGACCTCAGCCGGGGCGCCTTCCGGCACACCCGCCGCGATCCAGCCCCGGAGCAACTCGAACTGGGCGCTGGTCAGCGCGCCGAAGTGCCCGGCGCTCAGGACCGCCATGATCCGGCTGGCATCCGGGTCGCCGGGGACGATCACCGGCCCGTTCCGGCTGCCCGCCAGCAGGTCGGCATAGGCGGTGACCCGCAGCCCGGCGGTGGGATTGGGGCCGTGGCAGCGGCCGCATTCCGCGGCCAGCACCGGCTGGAACTCCCGGTAGGTCAGGTCAACCACCGCCTCACCGGAGAGCAGGTCTTCCTGCGCGGGGAGGTCCTGCAGCAGGCCGATCTCGATTGACAGCGCCGGCGCGTCAAAGCCCGCGAACTCCCAGCGCACGCCGTGGCAGGCGCTGTTGGAACAGAAGCTGGTGTCGCTCGTGCCGCCGGGATTCTCCACCGTGTGGCAGTTGGCGCAGGTGCGGTCAAATTCGTTGTGATGGCGGCTGATCCAGGTGCTGTCCAGGTGCGATTCCGGCTCCAGCCCGGTAGCGAGGGGCAGCACCGGCTCGATGGCGTCGGGCATCACCACCTGCGGGATGGAATGGCACAGGTTGCATTCCAGGCGGATCGCTTCCTGTTCCGCGCTAAAGTGCTCGCCATCGTGGCAGCGGAAGCAGCCCGGCCAGTCGCGGTGCCCGATGTTGTTGGG
>CAZGYW010000411.1:0-3480 GCA_964530495.1 uncultured Anaerolineae bacterium | reverse complement strand
GTCGATGCCGCCTTCCACGTTGTACAGGCCGTCGAACACGCCGCCGGAGAGCGCGCAGGAGCCAACCGCCACCACAAACTTCGGCTCCGGCATCTGCTCGTAAATGCGCAGCAGGCGGTCGCGGGCCTGGCGCGTGACCGGGCCGGTGCAGATCAGCACGTCCGCGTGGCGCGGGCTGCCCTGGAGCTTGATCCCGAAGCGCTCCAGGTCGTAGCGCGGGGTGATTGTGGCCAGGATTTCGATGTCACAGCCGTTGCATGACCCGCTGTTAAAGTGGATCGCCCAGGGTGAGTTCACCCGCGCCCAGGTCTTGAGGCCGTCCATGACGGAGTGGCCGAGGTTGGTTGCCATCGTTGCCGCCTTCCTTACTTACATTACCCCACAATCAGAGCGATGAGCGCCACCAGCAGCCCACCCAGGTACACGCCCGTAATCGGGGTGAAGGTCCCGCTGCCCACGATCAGGATGCCCAGGTGCAGGATGGCGAAAAAGAGCGCGATCACGAAAAACGGCCGGTAGCCGGGCGCCGCCGCGCGGGTTGGCGCGGCCTCACCGCTGGCGTAGGTGCTGGACTTGAGCGCGGAGGCTTTCCCCGGCCCGGCCAGCGCCCGCCCGAAGCGGTTCAGGACGGCCGCCAGCGCCACGTAAATCACAAAGGCCAGCGGCGGCGTGAGCAGCATTTCAAGTGACATCAGCCATCCCCTTCATCAAACAGGGCCGCGCCCTGGAAAGTGCCTCAGTTCAGGGTTGAGCGCAACTGCCCGGCAAAGATGGCCCGGCGCAGCTGCATCGTATGGTGGCGGATGTGCTCCGCCAGCCCGTATATGCGATCCTCCACCGGGCAGGGCCGCCCACCCTCTTTGAGCGGGAAGTCTTGCGCCCAGTCCAGGGCGCGCAGCGCGGCATCCAGCGCGGCATGCTGCTCCACAAAGCGGGCCAGCAACGCGTCCATGGCGGTGTGGCGCAGCAGGTCGCAGGCGCAGCGGTTGATCTCCGCCAGCGTGCCCCCGCGCAGTTCCGGGGGAGTTCCGGCCAGCAGCGCCCGGGCGATGGTCAGGTGCTCGCACTGCCAGAACACCAGGTGCGCCAGGACTTCATGCGCGGTCTGGTGACCATCAAACAGGTTGGCGTTCGCGCCCCGGAAGAACGCGACCGCTTCGGTCGCGGCCTCCTCCAGCGCGCTGAGGGCCTGCAGTTGTTGATCGGTCAGGTCAGCCATCGCATCACGTCCTGTTCAAACCCTACCCGCCGAACGCGGCCAGCAGGGAAGCGCCCGCCGGGCCGGTGAGCCAGCCCAGCAGCCCCGGCCAGAAGCCGATGACCGTGATGGCCAGCAGCAGCGCCAGCAGCGGGATATTCATGGAAGCCGGAATGGGCAGCCCGGCCTGCACCGCGGCGGAGGGCTGCTTGCGGTACAGCCGGTTGACCAGCGGCGCGTAGTAGCCGAGCGAGAGCACGCTGTTCAGCCCGGCGAAGATCACGACCAGCAGGATCACGGTGTCCTGCGCCGCCGCCCCGGCCTGGAAGATCTGCCACTTGGACATAAACCCGGCCAGCGGCGGCAGCCCGCCCAGGGCCAGGGCCGCCACGCCCAGGGCGAAGGCCACCAGCGGGTAGCGCCCCGCCGCGCCGTTCAGGTCATCGACCGTCAGCGGGCTGTGCTCGTGGCGGGCCACATGCAGCGCCCACAGCAGCGCGCCCGCCGCCAGGAAGGCCAGCCCTTTCATCAGGCCGTGGGTGAGCATGTGGAACAGCCCGCCCTCCAGCCCGGCCGCTTCCCCGGCGTAGACCCCCACGCCCAGGCCGATCAGCATATAGCCCACATGGCTCAGGCTGGAGAAGGCCAGCAGGCGCTTGACCTGCTGCTGGCGGAGCGCCATCAGGTTGCCCACCAGCATGTTGAACGCGCCGAAAGCCATCAGCAGCGTGCCCCATGACGCAGACATCCCGGCCAGCCCGCTCAGCGCGCGCAGCATGGCGATCAGCCCGGCTTCAATGACCACGCCGGACAGCATCGCGCTGATCCCGCTGGGGGCCTGGGAGTGCGCATCCGGCAGCCAGGTGTGCAGCGGCACAATCGCCACCTTGACGCCGAAGCCAATCAGGAACAGCGCGCCTGCCGCCAGCAGGGCCGGGGTCGCCACAGCCGCCTGCGCCTGGATCTCCACCAGGTTGAGCGTCCCGGTCGCGGCCAGCACGACCGCGATCCCCAGCAGGACAAACGTCGAGCCGACCGCGTTCTGGACCAGGTACTTGACGCCCGCCTCCAGGGAGGCGGCCTGCGTGCGGTAAAAAGCAACCAGCAAATAGGAGGAGATCGCCATCCCCTCAAACCACAACCACAGATTGAAAAGGTCGGTGGCGCAGCCCAGCCCGATCATGACGCCAACCAGCATGACCAGCATGGCGTAGAACTTCTCCTGCCCTTCGTCCGCGCCCATGTACTCGGCGCTGTAGAGGCTGACCAGCGTGCCCAGACCCAGGGCCAGGCCCGCCAGGAGCAGGCTCACCCCGTCCAGCTGGAGGGATTGCGCGCCGACCGTCAGGGTCAGGGGGCCGCTTGCGCTGAACGCCGTCGCGGAAACGATGAAAGGCAGCCAGCTCACCAGCAGGGCGATCAGGCCGGCATAGCGCGCCGCATGAGGATGGGCGTTCTTGTTACCCCAGGCGCCCACCAGGTAGACGACCGGGGCGGCGACCAGAGGCAGGACGATTAACCAGGCAAATGCCATCATGTCGTTACGCTCCCCTCGCCAGCAGCAGCACGGCGAGGACGATGATCAGCCCGCCGACGATGCCGGCCACGTTCCAGCTGAGCTGACCGGTCTGGGTGCCGCGCATGGCCTCCGCGCTGCCCTGCGTCGCGTTCACCACGCGGGTGTTGATCCACTCAAAGCCAAAGTCGCGCTCCGCGGCGCGGCCGATCGGGGCCAGCAGGCGGGCCAGCCAGCCGAAGCGATCGCGCCACCACCACAGCGCCAGCCCGGCCGCCACCACCGCTACCGCCAGCCAGGTCGCCGGGGCGCCCAGGATCTCGCCCACCAGTTCAAGCGTGGTGGGGGCATGCAGCGCGTGGTAAGGCAGCGTGCTTTCCAGCGCGTGGGCCAGCGGCCCGGCCAGCAGCCAGGTCAGGCCCGTGCCAATCGCCAGCGCGCCGAGCGCGAAGCGCATCGCCGGGGTGGCGTCATGGGCGTGCAGGGGCGCGCGCGGCTCCCCGAAGAAAACCAGCCACACCATGCGGAAGGTGTAGAGCGCCGTCAGGCCCGCGCTGAACAACATGCCGAGGTAAGCCCACAGCGGCCCGCCGGCCAGCCCGGCTTCCAGCACCAGCTCCTTGCTCCAGAAACCGTTGAGGATGGGGATGCCCGCCAGGGCCAGCGCGCCGATCACGAACACGTTGCGGACGACCGGCATCCGCGCCCCCAGGCCGCCCATCTCGCGCATGTCGCGCGTGCCGACGGCGTGGATCACCGCGCCCGC
>CAZGYW010000410.1:2254-3513 GCA_964530495.1 uncultured Anaerolineae bacterium | reverse complement strand
AGATAATGAGCGGTGACTGGAGTTCAGACGTGTGCTCTTCCGATCTGCACAAACGGGGCCAGAACCGCCCAGCCCAGGAACCCCAGCACGATTGACGGAATGCCGGCCAGGACCTCGAACAGGGGCTTGAGGATTTCACGCTGCCACATCGGCGCGATTTCACCCAGGTAGATGGCAACGGTGAGGCCGAGGGGGACGGCGATCACAATGGCTCCCGTGGTGACCAGCAGCGTGCCGACGATCAACGGCCAGAGGCCATACAGATCTTCGGCGGGGTACCAGCGCTCGCCAAGCAGCTCGTTCAGGGGGACTTCGATGAAGGCCGGAACGCCTTCGCGGAGCAGGAACAGGAAGATGAACGTGACAATCACGATAGTCGATAACCCGGCCAGCCGGATGATCGCTTCTATCGTGAATTCCTGAGGGTTAGCCTGAAATCGATTGCCGAGTGTGCGCGCGCGTGCCAGAGGTTCGGCAAGTTTTGCCAGGGTGAAGCGCGTACGATCCAAAGTCGTCTATCCCTGTGTCACCGCCACGAAGCCCAGGGCGGCGACGATACGCTGCCCTTCCGTGCTCTGGATCCAGTCCAGGTATGCGGCTACCACCCCGGTGGGTTGGCCTGCGGTGTACATGTACAGGTCGCGGGCGAGGGCGTAGCTGCCATCGGCTGCGGTCTCAGCCGTGGGCAGCACATGGGCCGTGGCCGAGTCGCGTGCGACGGCCAGCACCTTGACCTCGTCGGTCACATATCCCAGGCCGTCATAGCCGATGGCATTGGGGTTGCGGCCAATCTCGCTGATGATCCCGACCGAGGAGGACATTAGCAGTGTCTGCGCTGCAAAGAGATCCACGTTTTGCTTGTTTCCCTGCCGCACAACTTCCTCAAGGAAGTAGACGTGGGTGCCGGAATTGCTCTCCCGCGAGACGAGCACGATTGCGGCGTCATTGCCACCGACTTCACGCCAGTTGGTGATGCGGCCGGCGAAAATATCAGCCAGTTGCGCAATGGTCAATCCGCTGACCGGGTTGTTCGGGTTGACGATGATGGCCAGGGCGTCCACCGCCACGACGTGCTCCACCGGCTCGATCCCGTTGGCCCGCGCGGCTGCGATTTCTTCAGCGCTGATCGCCCGGGAGGCGTTGGCAATATCCGCGGTGCCGTTGACAAGCGCCGTAAGTCCCGTCCCCGACCCGCCACCGGTGACGGCGATCGTCGTGGTTGAGATCGGAAGAGCGTCGTGTAGGGAAAGAGTGTAGGA
>CAZGYW010000410.1:0-2244 GCA_964530495.1 uncultured Anaerolineae bacterium | reverse complement strand
TAGGCTTCCGCCCAGCCGAGAGCGATATTGACCAGGGTATCGGAGCCTTTGTTCTGAATGGATCCGGAGAGGTCACCGGAGACGCTGCTCGCCGTTGCCGCCGGCGAATTCGCATACAGAATCCCAGGCATCAGCGCCAGGAATGACAACAGCACGACAAGGACATGTCGCTTGCTCACCCGGCTGCCAATCGTCTGACGGTGCGCCATAGAATTCCTCCAGAACATGCATACGCCCACCAATAAGGAATTCTAGCAGGGGGATATTTAGGCTTCGTGTGAGTCGGGTTAAATCGTGATGATCTGATCTTTAACGATTTTTAACCTGCTGATCGGCCTGAATGCGCATTTCTTCCGGTTTGCCCCTGAGTCTGTTCTGGCTTGAACGGGGGCGACTGCGTCAGCGTGGCGGCTAGGCCAGGAGCGCGGTCGCCCAGCGCAGCCCCAGCACCAGCAGGCCGGCGACAGCCAGCGTCCCACACACGGCCGGGATGAGCCGGGCGGCCCGCTGAGGCAGGAAGATGTCCGCGATGAAGTCGTTGCCAGTGCGGTCGCCCAGGCGGCGGGCCAGTTTGGTGAGCGGGCAGCGCGCGCCATTGGCCAGGTAGACCCCGATCTCCGCCAGCACCAGCCCGATCGCCACACCCAGGAGCGGGGATTGCACGTCGAACAGCGCGCAGTACAGGATGTACAGGATCGCGCTGCTTTCCACGACGAAGACGATGCTGTGGACGAACTTGATCCAGAACAGAACCATCAGAGCCTCCCGTTTGAGTGACCGCGGCGGCGCGCAGTATCGCGTGTGGACGTCACCACCGCTTAGTACGGCGGGGTGGCCGAAATGGTTACAGATTCGCGGCTGGTTGGGAAGCCGGTAAGCAAGCGGCCCGCCGGAACAGGCAGGCCGCTGGCAGTTGCATGATCCCGGCGCTGCCGGGTGTATCTACACCAGCCAGAATTCGCGCTGCTGCGGGGTGAGCACCGTGCGGCCCGATTCCGTGACCAGCACATCATCCTCCAGGCTGACCCACCCGCGCCCTTCGATCAGGGTCTCCAGCCCTTCGGCGGTGAACACGTTGCCTGCTTCCATCCGCCACTCCGGGGCGTCAGGCTGGCGGCGGGTCAGGCCGGGCGTGCCGTCATGGACGGAGCGGCCCAGCGCGTGCCCCACGCTGTACTGGAAGGGCGGATACCCGGCCCCGGTGAGCACCTCCAGCGCGACTTCTGCTGGCTGCCAGGTGGGGACGCCCGGCCCGAGGGTCGCAGTGATGGCATCCACGCCGCGCCGCACCGTGTCGAACAGGCGCTGAACGTCCGGCGGCGGGGCGGTTTCGCCCTCCTCCAGCAGATACCACATCCGCTGGAAGTCCCCGCAGAAGCCCCCGTACTGGACGCCGAAGTCCACCTGGAGCGTCCAGCCGCGCTGCAGCACAGCGTCGGTCGGCGGGGTGTGGCCGATCGGCGCGACCGGGCCGACGGTGACGATCGGGCAGTAGTCGCGGCTCCAGGAGGTAGCCAGACCCTGGCGGTCGACCTCGGCCAGCATGAAGTCGTAGATCTCGCGCCCGCTGCGTCCGGGCTGCACGAACGGCCGCACCGCCTGGAAGATCTCATCCGTTTTGGCGATGGCCGCCCGCAGCCCGGCGACCTCGCCGGGCGTCTTGCGCCCGCGCAGGCGGATGATGATGTCCTCCGCGCTGCACAGCCGGTCGGCGTAGGGCGTGCCCTTGAGGGTTTCCGTGAGCCACAGGTACTTGCCGTGGGTGAGGCCATCCGCCTTTGGGAAGCGGGTGGAGTAGTTGAGGGCAATGCTGCGCGGGTTGAGGCGCGTGAGCGTCTCGACCAGCTTCTGCGCCTGATCGCCGCGGCACGGCACGACCTGGTCCCACACGCCGGTGGCGGGCGGGATGGCGACATCCAGGCCGCTGACCACGGCGATGCGCTCGCCGCTGCGGGTCAGGATCAGGATGCCGCCGCCCAGGTCGCGCTCGCCAAAGATGATCTCGTGTACCGGATCGCCCTGGCCCGGTCCTTTCCTGTCGGCGAAGGTCAGCCAGGCATCGACGCCGACCTCCTCCAGAATGCCCAGGGCCTGCGCGACTTTCTCCGGCACCAGGGCGTTGATCGTTTCCAGGGCTGTTTGTTGGGGCGTGGCGGGAGTTGACATCATCTAATCACCTTTGATCGGAGGCAGTTCCGGGAAGTCCGCGCGCGGGAAACGTTCCTCCACCGGCAGGATGCCGAA
>CAZGYW010000409.1:1060-3515 GCA_964530495.1 uncultured Anaerolineae bacterium | reverse complement strand
GACGAACATCGCCCACAACGCCCTGGACCGCCACATCAACACCTGGCGCAAGAATAAGGTCGCCCTGATCTGGGAGGGCGAGCCGGGCGACGTCCGCACCTTCAGCTACTGGCGGATGTGGCAGGAAGTCAACCGCTTCGCCAACATCCTGCGCAGCATGGGCGTCCGCAAAGGCGACACCGTGACGATCTACATGGGTCGCGTGCCGGAATTGATCTGGGCCATGCTGGCCTGCGCCAAGATTGGCGCGGTGCACTCCGTGGTTTTCGGCGGCTTCAGCGAGCAGGCGCTGGCCGACCGTATCGAGGATTCGCACAGCCGCGTCCTGGTCACCTGTGACGGCGCCTGGCTGCGTGGCAAGGTCGTCCCCCTCAAGGACACCGTTGACGAGGCCGTCCGTCGCTCGCCGGTTGTTGAGCATATCATCGTCGTCCGCCGCACCGGGCAGGAAGTGTACATGGAGCCGGGGCGCGATTTCTGGTTCCATGACCTCCGCGCCCTGCCCATCGCCGCCACCCGTTGCGAGACCGAGGTGATGGACGCCGAGGACCCGCTGTTCATCCTGTACACCAGCGGCACGACGGGCAAGCCCAAAGGCGTGCTGCACACGCACGGCGGCTACCAGGTCTTCGTCAGCACCACGCTGAAATGGGTATTCGACCTCAAGGACGAGGACCGCTGGTGGTGCGCCGCCGACCCCGGCTGGATCACGGGCCACAGCTACATCGTTTACGCCCCGCTTATCCTGGGCGCCACGAGCTTCATGTACGAAGGCGCGCCGACCCACCCCTACCCCAATCGCTGGTGGCGGATGATCGAGCATTACGGGATCACCACCCTCTATACCGCGCCCACCGCCCTGCGCGGACTGATGCGCTTCGGGGATGCCTGGCCGAATCGCCACGACCTGAGCAGCCTGCGCCTGCTGGGCAGCGTGGGCGAACCGATTAACCCGGAGGCCTGGCGCTGGTACTACGACGTGATCGGCAAGGGCCGCTGCCCGATCATGGACACCTGGTGGCAGACGGAAACCGGCGGCTTCATGATCACGCCACTGCCCTCCACCGGTCTCAAACCGGGCAGCGCCACCCGCCCCTTCCCCGGCATCGAAGTCGACATCGTTGACGAAGCCGGGAACAGCGTTCCGCCCGGCACGGATGGCATGCTGGTCATCAAGAAGCCGTGGCCGGGCATGCTCCGCACCGTCTACGGCGACCCTGACCGCTATGTGAGCCAGTACTGGAGCGCCTACCGCGAGCAGGGCTGGTACCTGGCCGGCGACTCCGCCCGCAAGGACGAGGACGGTTACATCTGGGTAATCGGCCGCATTGACGACGTGATCAAGGTCAGCGGCAACCGGCTGGGCACGGCCGAAGTCGAGTCCGGGCTGGTCAGCCATCCTGCCGTGGCGGAAGCAGCCGTGATCGGCGTGCCAGACGACCTGCGCGGGAATGTGATCTACGCCTACTGCATCCTGACCCGCGGCACGGAAGGCTCCCACGCCCTTGAGGAGGAGCTCAAGAACCACGTACGCCACGAGGTGGGGCCGATCGCCATTCCGGCCAAGATCGAGTTTGTAGAGGCGCTGCCCAAGACCCGCAGCGGCAAGATCATGCGCCGGGTGCTGAAGGCGCGGGCCATGGGTCTGCCGGAAGGTGATGTGAGCACGCTGGAGGAGTGACCGCCTGCGGGGTGATCGCGTCAGGCAAGCGTCGGGCAAGCGCGGCGTTTCCGCCTGTTGAGGCGGCGGCGCGTCCGTGCTATGGTGAAGGGAGACAACGGGCGGGACGAGAGGGTGGGATACATGCGGAAGATCATGCGCTGGGAACCGGGAACGGCACTCCGCCTGTGGGGGCCGGTACTGATCCTACTGCTGCTGATCTTCGTCGCCTCGGCCCAGCCCAAGCTGGACGTGCCGGAGGACGAAGGCTGGTGGATCTACTTCTCAGGTTGGATGCCGTTCTTTGCCGACCCCTGGGAGGCCATCATCAAGAAGTCCGGCCACCTGATCGGCTTTGGGCTGCTGGCCGCGCTGAGTCTGCGCGCCTTCGCCGGCTCCGGGCTACCCACCCGCCGCGCGCTGATCGCGGCCCTCGGCCTGACGCTGGTGTACGCGCTGCTGGATGAGCTGCACCAGTCGCTGGTGCCGGGCCGGTTTCCCTCGCTGGTGGATGTCGGGATCGACATGCTTGGCGCGGCTATCTTCCTCACCATCAGTCACCGTCGCCACCTGCTCAGGCCGCGCCAGCCCGGTCAGGATCGCCGCGCCGAACACCCCGTTCAACCCTGAAACGCAAACCGGGCCACCCCGGTGGAGTGGCCCGGCACATTACTCGAGGTTCCTAGCGACGTTCGACCTTCAACTCATAGTGTCCGTAGGTGCCCGGAAAGCTGCTGGCGATGATAGTATACGTAGATCGGAAGAGCGTCGTGTAGGGAAAGAGTGTAGGATTGG
>CAZGYW010000409.1:0-1050 GCA_964530495.1 uncultured Anaerolineae bacterium | reverse complement strand
ACGCTGGTGTACGCGCTGCTGGATGAGCTGCACCAGTCGCTGGTGCCGGGCCGATTTCCCTCACTGCTGGACGTCGGGATCGACATGGCCGGGGCACTCATCTTCCTGATCATCGGGGGCCGCCGCTACCAGACCGGGCCGCACCAGCCTGGTCTGGTTCGCCGGGCCGAACGCCCCCTTTCCCCCTGAAACGCAAACCGGGCCGCCCCAAGTGGGACGGCCCGGCACATTACTCGACGTTCCTAGCGACGTTCGACCTTCAACTCATATTGTCCGTAGGTACCCGGGAAGCTGCTGGCGATGATAGTATACGTCCCGCCACCCGGGAACTGATACTCAAACTGTGCATTCAGCCCGTCGGTATAGTCATCGTTGGACGCAACCGTATTGCCTGCCGGGTCCACGAGCGTCAGAAACGCGTCCAGACCGTCGTTTGCGGTGGATGTCATGGTAATCGCCACTCGCACGTTGGCCTCCGCATTCAGGGTCCAGGCGTGTTGCTCACCCGCGTTGAGGGTGTCGCGTTTCTTCTCGCCATAGCTGATGCTGCCGCGCGCCAGCGCATTTGCCGCATCGGGCACGAGCCCCTCCAGGGAGGTTCCGGCAGCCTCAAGGGTCGCCACAAACCCACTCGTATCAATTGCCTCCAGCGTTAGCGCAAAGCCGCTGGTATCGATCTGGTTGAGCGCCTGTATGCCGATGTTGCCCAGCACGGTCGGGGCAATGGCCGCCAGCCCGCCGCAGGCAACACACACGACCAGCGAAATGCCGCCGATAACCGCCAGCAGCAGCACCAGCGGGTTCGTCCCACCGCTCTTTGGCGCGGCGCTGCGCCGCCGGGGCGCCGCGACATCCTCAGCGAATGGGTCCTTCTTCGCCGCCGGGGCGGCCCTGCGCTGGGCCGGCTTCGCGCCGGACGGGCGGGCAGCTGCCGGTCGGGACGCCTTGCTGCGCGGCGCCGCCGGAGCAGACTCCGCGAACGGATCGCCAAACGGATCGGCTTCAGCTTCCACCTTGCTCAGGGATGGCGGCAGCGCAAACGGATCCTCA
>CAZGYW010000408.1:0-3516 GCA_964530495.1 uncultured Anaerolineae bacterium | reverse complement strand
GCCACGGCAACGTTGTACGCGCCGCGCATCATCACGCCTTCCATCACCGCCTGCCCGCCGTACGAGAATTTCAGCGGCGGTTTCCGCTCAGCGGCGGTCTCGTCGGGATCCACGTCAGCAGCAAGCGCCAACCCGACCAGCGCGGCGCTGCGTTTCAACATATGTGCGATCTTCTTTCGCCATCCCAATTCCAATCCCATCACACCCGGCTCCTATCTTCACTGCGCGCGCGGCCCGGCCGCGTCTCCTGTTAGATGCACGACTTACTCGCCCGGTTCCGTCCCGCTATGTCGTCGGTCGAATGTCCCGCACGTTGAGCTGCGGCCGCTGGCGGCCGTTCCACTCGTTCACTTCCAGGTGATAGGCCACATCGACCCGGCGCGGCAGCGTATCGATCCAATCGCCAAATCGGAAGGCGATCGCGTCCATCCGGATGCCCGCCTCACCCACCGTCAATTTCAGGTGGGAGCCATCTTTGCCCACGCGGCGCGCATCCAACACCTGCAGGTTGGAGGTCATCAGCAGCGGCTGCGGATTGTGGTGACCGAACGGCTCGAACTGTTCCAGCGTGCGTGCCAGGTCCAGGCCCAGGCGCTCCAGCGGCACCTCGGCATCAATCTCGATCGATGGGCGCAGGTCCTGCCCGCGCAGCGCCTCCTGCGCCAATTCGTACAACTCATCCCGCAGGCGGTACAGGTTTTCCTTGCGCACGGTGAACCCGGCAGCCTGTGAGTGCCCGCCGTGCCGGACGAGCAGATCGGCGCACTGATCCAGGGCGTGCACAATATTGAATTCCGGGATGCTCCGGCACGATCCCCGGCACTCCTCCCGCCCCTCCTGGTCAACTTCGACCACGATCGTCGGGCGGTAGAATTCCTCGGCAAGCCGCCCCGCCACCAATCCGACGATACCTGGAACAAACGAGGCATCAGCGGCGAACAACAGGGGAACGTCACCGTCCAGGCCCTGCAGCGCCATCTCGCGGGCCTTCATCTGGGCGGCCAGCGTTTCCTCCTGCCGCCGGGCATTCAACGCATCCAACTGGTGCGCCAGGTCCCAGGCTTCGGTCATCTCGGTCGCCATCAATAGCTCGTAAGCCATGCTCGCGCTTTCCATGCGACCGGCGGCATTCAGACGCGGCCCCAGGGCATAACCGATGTGTGAGGACTTGACCTGGCCCGGCTGAACCCCGGCGATTTCGAGCAGGGCATACAGACCCGGCCGCCGCGCAGTGTTCAGCACCTGCAACCCCCGAATCGTCAGCGCGCGATTCTCCAGCCGGTCAAGCGGCGCCAGGTCCGCCACGGTTCCAATCGCCACCAGATCAAGGAGATCGGTCTGGCTGACGCTCACCGGATCGTCTGCCGCTTTCGCCGCCCGGATCAGCGCGTCCGCCAGATGATAGGCCACACCCACCCCGGCCAGCATGTCCTCTTCGTACGGGCAGTCATCGCGCTTGGGGTTGATCACTGCCAGCGCCGGGGGAAGCTCCGGCCCAACGGTGTGGTGATCGGTGATAATGATTTCCAGACCCTGCGAGTTTCCGTCGCTGACTTCCTGAACAGCGCGCATCCCGCAATCAACGGTGATAACCAGTCCAACGCCATCATTGGCCATGGTGCGCAGGGCTGCGGTCGTCAGCCCGTAACCGTCATCGACCCGGTGCGGGATGTACGGCTCCACCTGGCCACCCAGCGCCCGCAGCGTCTGGACGATCAGCACGGTCGAGGTCACGCCGTCGGTATCGAAGTCTCCGTAGACCGCGATCTGCTCCTTCTCCCGGATCGCTTGCCGGATGCGGTCCACCGCCCTGTCCATATCCGCCATCTGCAAGGAATCCGTCTCCGGCATCTCACCCGCCAGGAACCGGCGCGCCGTGTCGCCATCCTCAATGCCCCGGTTATACAGCACCTGGGCGAGCACCGGGTCAAATCCGGCGAGACGGGCCAGCACAGACGGAGGAATCACGTTCGCTTTGCGCCAGCGTTTTGTTCGAGTCAGGTTCATTCAACCACCGATCATGTGGGTCAGCCGCAAGACTCCCCTAGAGTAACACAGCGCGCCATGCCCGACAATCCTGCCTTGATACGTACTGCGTTCCGGGTTAGGATCGCTCGCGTCTGTCTGTTCGCCGGCAATCGCCGCAAGGAAGCGCCAATGACCCGCACCGTATTCATGGGAACCCCGGACTTCGCCGTGCCGACCCTTCAGGCCCTGCTAGCCGCGCCTGACCTGCAGATCGTGGGCGTGGTCACCCAGCCGGATCGTCCCGCCGGGCGCGGGCGTGAGCTGCGTCCCTCGCCGGTCAGCGTCGTGGCGCAGGCGGCAGACGTTCCCGTGCTACAGCCCGCCACCCTGCGCACCCCGGAGGCGTTCGCAGCGCTGGCCGCCTGGGGACCGGATCTGATCGTCGTCACGGCCTTCGGGCAAATTCTGCGCCAGAACGTGCTGGCCCTGCCCCGCCACGGCTGCATCAACGTCCACGCCTCGCTGCTGCCGCGCTGGCGCGGTGCGGCGCCCATTCAGGCCGCCATCCGTGCCGGGGACGCCGAAACGGGCGTCACGATCATGGTCATGGATGCCGGGCTGGATACCGGCCCCATGCTGGCCAGCGCCACCATCCCGATCGCCCCCCGCGAGACCGGCCAGAGCCTGCACGACAGGCTGGCACCGCTGGGCGCTTCGCTCCTCCTGAGCACCCTGCCCGCCTATCTGGCAGGCGCGCTGCCGCCCCGCCCGCAACCGGACGGCGACTCACTGATCACCTATGCGGCGCAGATCAGGAAAGAAGAGGGGAAGATCGACTGGACGCAGAGTGCGGACGCGATTGACCGGCTGGTGCGCGCCTTCTACCCCTGGCCGGGGACGTTCACCGCATGGGAAGGGCAATTGCTCAAGGTCATCGCCGGGGAGCCCGCATCCGGTTACGCCACGCCCGGCGCCGTTGTCCCACATGACGAAGGGCTTGCCATCGGCACCGGGGACGGGCTGTACGTGCCGGCCGAGCTGCAGTTGGCCGGCAAACGGGCGGTCAGCGCCCAGGACTTCGTGCGCGGGCACGGCGCCATCCTCGGCGCGGCGCTCGGCTAGTACACCGGGATGGGCAGCGTCTGCAGCGCGTTGGGCACGATCAGCAGGCGCGGATCGCCCTGGCGCGTCCCGCACCATACCCGTGCCAGCGCGAACGCTTCCTCCATCGTCGCCACCGGCGCCAGGTGCGCCTGTTTCACAACCTCTGGATGCTGTGCTCCGACGACGATCACCCGGTAACGCGCCAGTAGCTGGGCCACCATATAGGCCCGCTGCTCACCGGGCCGGCAGCCCTCAGAGTCCATCCGGGCCTGCAAGCCCGGCAGATCGCGGGTCCGGCTCAGCGCAGCGATGAAGTTCTGCTCGGCCATGCCCATCCCCGCCCCCTCGGGCACCGGTGCCGGGAGGATGATCACCCCGCCAGGCCGGATCACGGGCAGGCTGCTGAGGGCGATCTGGGTGGCCGCGCGCGTCGCCTGGTACAGG
>CAZGYW010000407.1:0-3520 GCA_964530495.1 uncultured Anaerolineae bacterium | reverse complement strand
GACGGTTCGACTCTCTGCTACAATGGGGAGCAGAATGACAGGAGCGCCGCCCGCCCGGCGCGGTCGCCGGGCCTGGCAAACCACCCGGCAAGAATCGCTGGCGCGCCTGTTCTCCGATCAAGCTACAGCATTGGGCAGCCATGCGGGGGATTCCGGCCAGGAAATGCCGGAGGATTTGCTGTCGGCTGTGCCCGGCTTGATCTGGACCAGTAGGGGGCCGTGATGAACAAGACCGCGATGACCGCACAGGATGCCTGGCAAGCCACCCTCGGCCAGCTGGAACTGCAGCTCAACCGGGCCACGTTTGAGACGTGGGTCAAGGGCGCGGAGCTGCTGGCCTACGAGGATGGCTCGTTTATTGTCAGCGTCAGGAACGCCTATGCCCGCTCCTGGCTGGAGAAGCGGCTGTACAGCTCCATCCGCCGGACGCTGTCCGATGTCTTCGGGCGGTCGGTGGAAGTCCGTTTCGTCGTCTATGACCCGCTGGACGACGCCGCCGACCTCGGCCCGCTGTGGGACGAGGAAGACAGCGCGATCCCGGCCCTGCCCGTCGCGCAATCCTTTGAGAGCAACCTCAATCCCCGCTACATGTTTGAGTCATTCGTCGTGGGCAGCAGCAACCAGCTCGCTCACGCGGCCGCGATGGCGGTGGCCGACCATCCCGGCAATGCCTACAACCCGCTGTTCGTGTACGGCGATGTTGGCCTGGGTAAAACCCACCTGCTGCACGCCATCGGCAACGCCTGCCGGGAGCGCGGCCAGAAGGTGCTGTACATCTCGTCCGAGCAGTTCACCAACGAGCTGATCGAAGCCATCCGCCAGCAGGACACCGCCGCTTTCCGCGCCCGCTACCGCACTATTGACGTGCTGCTCGTGGACGACATCCAGTTCATTGCCGGCAAAGACAGCACGCAGGAAGAGTTCTTCCACACCTTCAACGCGCTGCACAGCGCCAACAGCCAGATCGTGCTGGCCAGCGACCGCCGCCCGCGCGCGATGGCTACCCTGGAGGAACGGCTGCGCTCGCGCTTCGAGTGGGGTCTGATCGCGGATATCCAGCCGCCAGACCTGGAGATGCGGATGGCGATCCTGGTGGAAAAAGCCGGGCTGCAGGGCGTCCACCTGCCGGACGAGCTTTCCGCGATGCTGGCCAACCAGATCCGGGGCAACATCCGCGAGCTGGAGGGCGCGCTCAACCAGATCGTGGCCCAGGCGCGCCTGACCTACGCCCCGATCTCGGAGGAGCTGGTGCGCCGCGTGGTCAAGGAGTTCCGCGCGCCGCGCCGCACTCAGACGGTGGAGACCGTGCTGGAAGTGACCGCCGCCTACCACAACCTGACGGTTGATGACCTGATCGGCCCGCGCCGCACCAAGAAGATCGCCATGGCCCGCCAGCAGGCGATGTACCTGGCCCGTGAGGCGACCAACGCCTCCCTGCCGCAGATCGGGCAGGTGATCGGCGGGCGCGATCACACCACGGTCATGCACGGCTACAACAAAGTCCTTGAGTTGATCGAATCGGATGAAGAGGCCCGGCAGGAGATCAAGCAGCTCCGCCTGCGGCTGTTCGAGGACGAGTAGCTTTCGCCGCCCGGCCGGCGCAGCCTGTTGTACACTCACGGCACACGCCACCTCATCGCCTCGAAGGAGCTTGACATGCCTGCCCTGTACGACATTTCGCGCACGCTCTCGCCCGCAATAGCCGTCTGGCCGGGCGATACACCCGTCAGCACCACACAGCAGAGCCGCCTGGAAGACGGCGACGCCGTTAACCTCTACACGCTGACCATGACCCTCCATGCCGGGACGCACATGGACGCCCCCTGGCACACCGAGCCGCGCACCGTCCATCCCGCCGACCTGGACCTGGCCCCCTACCTCGGCCCGGCCCGGGTGGTGACGGTGACCCGGCGGTCGGGCGGCATCCTGCCGGAAGACCTGGCCGGAACCGACCTGACGGGCGTCACGCGCCTGCTGCTGCACACCTGGTACAGCGACGAAGTGCCCGACGAGCGTTTTGACGGGAGCTTCCCCTATCCCACGCCGGAGCTGATGGACTGGCTGGCCGACCGGGGCGTGATCCTGCTGGGGGTGGACATGCCGTCCGTGGACCGCTTCGGCAGCGCCGATCTGCCCGGACACCACCGCCAGTTCGCGCGCGGGCTGCTGAACCTGGAGAACCTGTTTTTGCGCGGCGTGCCGGATGGCGACTACGAGCTGATCGCGCTACCGCTCAAGATCGCCGGGGTGTGCGGCAGCCCGGTGCGAGCCGTGCTGCGGATGCTGGAGGGCTAGACAGCACAGCGGCGGACGCATCTGGCCCGCCGCTGATATTCCCATCTTCACCGGTCGACCCGCTACGGGATGACCAGCACCTGCCCCGCATAGATGCGGTTGTAATCGTAGATGCCGTTGTAGGCGGCCAGAGCCGGCAGGCTGACGCCGTAGTACAGCGCGATGCGGTACAGATTCTCCCCGGCCATCACCACATGCGTCCGCACCGTCCCGCCGGTGGTGCCGCCGGGCGGCGTGTACGGGGCGGAAGGCAGGCTGGCGCTGTTGACCGGCAGGGTGGCTACCACACCGCCATTCGTCCGCACGAACGAGGCATTGATCCACTCGGAGCCGCCGGTGGCGGGCTGGAGCTGCACCCACGAGCCGTTGGCGTTGCGCCCGATGAGCTTGACCTGGTCACCATTCGCCACGCGGCGCACCACGGGGAACGTGGCGCTGGGGCCGGAACGAACGTTGACGTAATAGGCGTTGACGATGGTGGCCTGGAAGGGATCGGTATAGCCGCCGGCGCCGTCACCGGGGGCGGTGCCCACCGCGCCGGAGACCGGCAGGCTGAAGCGATCGCCGTAGATCGTCAGGTACGCGGCGTTGACCCATTCCACGCTGCCGGAGGCGATCTGCACCCAGCTGGCATTACTGTTGCGGCCGACCAGGGTCAGCGCCTGGCCGTTAGACAGCCGCTGATGGATCGGATAGGTGGCGCCGGGACCGATCCGGGTGTTCAGGTACACCGAGCCGCTGACCACCGCGGAGATGCCCGTCGACGGGCCGACGCCCCCGCTGGTGACCGGCAGCACGAAGACGCTGCCCGATGTGGCGACGTAGTAGGCGTTGACCCACTCCTGACCGCCCGCCTGGAGCTGGACCCAGGTGCCGGCGTCATTGCGCCCCACCAGGGTGACTGCTTCCCCCAGGGCCGCCTTGCGGACGACGCCGTAGTTGACGCCAGGGCCGCTGCGGACGTTGAGCAGGTAAGCGTTGGTGATCGTGCCGTACAGGACGGTGGCCTGCGCCTGCGCGGGTGCGGCCGGCAGCATGATAATGACCATGACCGCCGCCAGCAGGATGGCCGTAATCCGGTAAACCATACGATTGTTCATGTGTTTTGCCCTCACTGTGGCCTTCCCATGTCTACGACTACTATAAACCAGTTTTCGCCTGTGTGCTTGGCTAAGTCACGGCTCTTGCCTTTAGGACGAATTTCGGAGAAATTTAGTTTCAAACG
>CAZGYW010000406.1:0-3533 GCA_964530495.1 uncultured Anaerolineae bacterium | reverse complement strand
CCGCCGATGATCCCGTAGTCTTCCAGCAGGATTGTGTTGATCTCGCTGACGTCCATCTCGTCCGGGCAGGTGACCACGAATTCCTTAAAGAACGGCTTGCTCATGTCCACACTGAAGCCATCCAGCGCGTTGATCTGCTGGGCGGCATAGTGCGCCTTCTGGTAGCACAGGTGCGCCACCGTGTTCAGGCCGCACTTGCCCATCAGCGAGAGGTAGATTCCCGCCGCCAGCGCCATCAGCCCCTGGTTCGTGCAGATGTTGCTCGTCGCCTTCTCGCGGCGGATGTCCTGCTCGCGCGGGCGGAGTGTCATCACGAACGCCCGCTGGCCCTTGCCGTCCTGGGTCTCACCCACGATGCGCCCGGAGATCTTGCGGACCAGGTCCTTGGTGCAGGCGAAGAAACCCAGGTACGGGCCGCCGAAGCTCAGCGAAATGCCGAGCGGCTGGCCTTCGCCTACCACCATGTCCGCCCCTAGCTCGCCCGGGCTCTTGAACAGCCCGAGCATGATCGGGTCGGTCACGATGGCCAGCAGCGATTTGGCGGCGTGGACCTTCTCCGCTACGCCCTGCAAGTCTTCGACCTGCCCGAAGAAGTTCGGGTATCCCACCGCCAGCAGCGCGGTCTCATCATCGATCAGGGCAACCAGCTCTGCGGGCGTCCGGAGCTGGTCATCCCCCACAAAGGTGATGTCCTGGCCCTGCAGGTACGTCCGCACAACCTCACGATACTGGGGGTTGATCCCGGCGCTGAGCACGATTTTGCGCTTCTTGCCGCGCGCGTGGTTCACCGCCACGATGATCGCTTCCGCCAGGCTGGTCGCGCCGTCATAGTGGCTGGCATTGGCAGCTTCCATGCCCGTCAGGGCACAGAGCATGCTCTGGTATTCGAAGATGGCCTGCAGCGTGCCCTGGCTGACTTCCGGTTGGTACGGGGTGTAAGCCGTGTAGAATTCGCCACGCAGCAGGATATGGTTGAGCGCACTGGGCACAAAGTGATTGTAGGCCCCCGCCCCCAGGAAGACGGCGAACTCCTGGGCGCTGGCATTGGCCGCCTGCAAACCCTGCAGCTCGGCCATAACCTCCATCTCGCTCAGAGGCCCCGGCAGGTCGAGCTTGGGGAAGCGGTGCTGTTCCGGCACTGCATCAAACAGATCCTCGATCGCGCCAACCCCGATGGCCTTCAGCATGGCCTCGCGGTCAGCGTCGCTATGAGGGATATAGCTCATGGTGGCCTCGTATCCTAGTCGCGCTCGGCGCAGTACTTGGTATAGGCGTCAGCGTCCATCAGGGCGTCAGCTTCCGCCGGATCGCTCAGCTCGATCTTGACGAACCAGCCATCACCGTAGGGCGCGCTGTTGACGGTTTCGGGCTTGTCTTCCAGAGCCTCGTTGACCGCGATCACCTTGCCGCTGACCGGCATGTGCATCTCGGAAGCGGCCTTCACCGATTCGACCGTGCCGAAAGCATCGCCCGCGCTGAACGCATCGCCCACGCTCGGCAGTTCCACGAAAACGATGTCGTTCAGGGCTTCCTGCGCGTAATCCGTCAGGCCGATGACGCCCGTCTTGCCTTCAACGCGCAGCCACTCATCATTCTGGGTGTACTTCAATCCGGGTTCGACTTTGCTCATTGCGATTTCTCCTGTCACGATGCGAACACACCAGCCATCCAAAAGAATAACGCACAGCAGCCAACCGCTGTGCGCCCCTGTCCGGTAACCTGAGAGATTCACCGGCGATCTGCCGGCTTGCCCCGTCGGCGCGCGCATAGAACCACCTGCGCGCTTTCCAGGTGATGCAGCCTGCGGGTCCACGATACCTGAGAGATTCGCCGGCCGGCTCAGCGTTGAGCCTTCGGCTTGCCCCTTCGGTGCCCCTGCCGCTGGCGGGGGACTCTCCCCAGCAGGCCCTGATCACTATGCAATTGTCTGCGAAAATTGTACAGGATGCCGCCGGCAGAGGCAACCGGATCGATCACAATCCTGCCTGCCAAACGGCACCTCACCGCCCGCGATTGCCGATTGTACAGGCAGGCGGTTTGTCGCTATAATGCGCGCTTGGATTCTTCAGGACCAGGTGATCAGGCATGTTTGAATACACCCTCGAGGCTACTGACGGTACCGCGCGCGCCGGGCGCTTCTCCACGCCGCACGGCACGCTGGTAACGCCGGTCTTCGCGCCCGTCGGCACCCAGGCGACGGTCAAAGCCGTCAGCCCGCGCGTCCTGCGCGAGGTCGGCGCGACCCTGATTCTGGCCAACACCTATCACCTGTACCTGCGCCCCGGGGACGAGCTCGTCCGCGACATGGGCGGTCTGCACCGCTTCATGGCCTGGGACGGCCCGATTCTGACGGATTCCGGCGGTTTCCAGGTCTTCAGCCTGTCCGATACGCGCAAGATCGATGCCGACGGGGTGGACTTCATCTCCCACATCGACGGCAGCAAGCACCGCTTCACGCCGGAGAAATCGATCCAGATTCAGGAGAACCTCGGGGCGGACATCATCATGTGCTTCGATGAGTGTCCAATCCCGCACGATCGGCCGGGGGTGGAAGCCGCGCTGGAACGCACCCATGCCTGGGCCGCGCGCTGCGCCGCCGCCAAGACGCGCCCCGATCAGGCCCTGTTCGGCATCGTGCAGGGCGGCATCTTCGCCGATCTCCGTGCCGAGTCGGCGCGCGCGCTGCAGGCCATCGGCTTTCCCGGCTACGCCATCGGCGGGCTGGCTGTGGGCGAGACCAAAGCGCAGATGTACACCACCCTGGATGACACCGTCCCCTCCCTGCCCGCGGATAAGCCGCGCTACCTGATGGGCGTGGGCAGCCCGGAAGACCTGGTGCACGGCGTCGCACGCGGGATCGACATCTTCGACTGCGTGCTGCCCACCCGGGTGGCGCGCAATGGCGCGGTGCTCACCCGGCGCGGGCGCGTCAACCTGCGCAACGCGCACTTCGCCCGCGACACCCGCCCGCTTGAAGAGGGCTGCACCTGCTACACCTGCTCCACATTCTCGCGCGGCTACCTGCGCCACCTGATCAAGGCCAATGAAATCCTCGCCCATAATCTGCTGACCCTGCACAACATTCATATGCTCGAAACCCTCATGCATGAACTGCGTACTGCCATCATAGACGGCACCTTCCAGGCCTGCGCAGCCGACTTCCTGGCACACTACATACCCGTCGGCGATGTGCCACACCACCCACTGCCTGCCGCCTTCCCTGCGTAGCCCTTGCCCTGAGAGGACATAGCCATCGTGAGTCTCGTGCAGGCCCTGGTGTTGGGCATTATTCAAGGAGCAACCGAATTCCTGCCGGTTTCAAGCTCCGGGCACCTGGCGCTGCTGCCCTGGTGGCTGGGCTGGAACATCCCCGACGATCTGGTTTTCGCGGTTGCGGTTCACCTGGGCACGTTGCTGGCCGTCCTGATCTACTTTCGGGAGGATTGGAAGGCGATCATCCTGGGCGGGCTGCATTTGCTCCGCACCCAGATCGGAAGAGCACACGTCTGAACTCCAGTCACCGCTCATTATCT
>CAZGYW010000405.1:0-3547 GCA_964530495.1 uncultured Anaerolineae bacterium | reverse complement strand
GCTTCCCGCGCTGGCTGTGGCGTCCCCGGAGGCCAACCCGCTCCAGCAGCTTACCGCGCGCAGCGCCAACAACCGGGTCGCTCAGGAGGGCGGGACGGTGACCGTTCGCGTTGAGGGTGATCCCACCCTGGGCCGGACGTATGCCATCGCCAACGGCATCGAGCACAACTTCACGGGGGTCGAGCCACTTCGTCCGGCGCGCGTCTACCGCGGTCAGGCCGCGGGTGGGCAGCTTATCCTGGCGGTGACGTATGACCGTCCGGTTGAAGCGAGCGTGATCCGCCTGGTCGAGGGTGAGGCCGGGGTGTTCACCGCTTTCGCGCTGGAGGTTATGCTGGACGGTGAGTGGCGACCCCTTCCGGATGCGGTCAGCGCCACCGGGCCCGATCCGGCGATCCCCTACCAGATCTTCGATTTTGCCCTGCCGGAGTCGCTGCTGGTGACGGGCGTGCGCCTGACCGGGGACGTGCAGGCCGGGCCGTTCGGGGATGTGGACGTTCTGGAACTGGACGTGCTGGCCCGGACGCAGACACCGTAACCAGCGCCGCTGACCCATACTGATACTCCTGTACGTGCCAGGCACGCGGGCTTTCCCCGCCTGCGCTGCTCTGCCCTGCCGCGATCCCTGCCGATGACGACCCGCGCCAGGGAATCGCGCTTCACTCACCCCGGTTTGTCACAATACAGCACGGATGTGGCGCACAGACGGTTGACAGCTGGCAACCGGCCGGACTACGGTAGAGAGAGAATCCTGCTCCGGCAGGCGGATGCTGCACGGCAGCGGCCGGGCAGTTCAGTGGAGGCTGGAGGAACAACCGGATGACAGCACACTATCAGCATCTGGATGGTTTCAGCGATTGGGTCGAGGCGGCTCGCAACCAGCGGGACCTGTGCCCGGTGGCGCCTCCCGGCCCTGAGACGCAGCGTCGGGTACAGGACGTTCTGGGTTTCTGCCGGGGGCCCGAACTCCCCCTGGAGGTGCGCGTTGAGCGCCGCTGGGAGAAGGACGGCCTCAGCGGGGAAGCGATCTCCTGGTCGGTTGGTTACGGGCCGCGCACGCAGGCGTGGCTGCTCAAACCGGCTGATGCTAATGGGCCATTACCGGGGGTGATTGCCCTGCACGATCACGGCGGCTTCAAATTCGCGGGCAAGGAAAAGATCGCGGAGGGGCCGGATGATCCGCCGCCGTACATCCGCAACTGGTGGCAGGATGCCTACGGTGATCGGGCCTTCGCCAATGCACTGGCGCATGAAGGGTTTGCGGTGCTGGTTCCGGATACGTTTCTGTGGGGGAGCCGCCGGTTTCCGCTGGAGGTCATGCCCGGCTGGACGCGCGAGGCGTTCGACTGCATTCCGGCCCCGGAAGGCGCCGCCGAGTGGATTCCGGACGAGGTCGGCCGCTACAACTTCGCCGCGGCCCAGCATGAGCACATCATCGAGAAGTACTGCACCGTGCTGGGCACCACGCTGGCGGGTGTGATCGGCCACGAGGATCGCATCGCGGTCAACTACCTGCGCTCGCGCCCTGACGTGATCGCCGATCAGATCGGGTCTGTTGGCCTGTCGGGCGGCGGGTTGCGTTCCGGGCTGCTGCGGGCAACCTGTGAGCCGCTCAGGGCCGCCGTGGTCGTGGGCCTGATGAGCACCTACGCACAACTCCTGGACCGCCATGTGTTCACCCATACGTGGATGTTCTTCCCCGGCGGCTGGGCGCGCTACGGCGATTGGCCCGATCTGGTGGCCTGCCGGGCGCCCGCTCCCCTGCTGGTGCAGTACGACACTGAGGACGGATTGTTCACGCTGGAGGGCATGCAGGCCGCCCATGCGCGGCTGGCCGAGCATTACCGGAGCGTTGGCCGGCCGGAGGCGTACACGGGTGAGTTCTACCCCGGCCCGCACAAATTCGATCTGGCGATGCAGCAGTCCGCGTTTGCCTGGCTTAAGCAGCAGTTGCAGGCTGGCCCCGCTGGGACGTAGGGGCATTCCAGTGAGTCCTCCCGCCGGGGCGGGCCGGTGCTGCCGCCGCGACGATTGCGAAGCGGGGGCGCTACGGAAGTGATCCTGCTGCGCGCCCGCACCTGTGTAACCAGAAAGTGAGAACCGCCATTATGACCGTGCAGGTGCAGTATGAGGCCGAAGACTGGGAACGCATCGCCGCAAGCTGGTCGGCGTGGTGGGCCGGTGAGCTGGAGCGCCCGATCATCATGCTCCAGCGTTACGAAGCCCCGCCGGAAGGCACGCTCCCGGCCGTTCACGATTTCATCAGCAACTACCCGCTGGACATGCCGGCCGAGGAGGTGATCGGCCTGGTGCAGAACCGCTACCGTTATGTGCGCTACTACGGTGATGACTGGCCCAAGTGGTGGCCGAACTTCGGCCCGGGCATCATGGGCGGCTTTCTGGGCGCGGCCGTCAATTCTGAGGAAGACACGGTGTGGTTCTCCCCGGCCAACGACCTGCCCATCCCGGAGCGCCGGCTGGCTTACGATGCCCACAACCCCTGGTTGAAGCGTGTGTACGAGCTAACACGGGTGGCGGCCGCGCAGTGGGGCGATCGGGTGCTGGTCGGCCTTACTGACCTGGGCGGCAACCTGGACATTCTGGCCGGGCTGCACGGCACCCAGCGCCTGCTCTATGAGCTGATCGATCACCCGGCAGAAGTGGAGCGGCTGGTGGGCGAAATCACCCGGCTGTGGCTGCGCTATTACGCCGAGCTGTACGACTTCATCGGGCGGCAGGGTCGCGGCACGTCGCCCTGGGCGTCGATCTGGTCACCGGGCCGCTGCTACATGCTCCAGTGTGACTTCAGCTACATGATCTCGCCCCAGATGTTCGAGCGTTTTGTGCTGCCGGACATTACCGCCTGCTGCGCGGTGCTGGATCACAGCCTGTATCACATGGACGGCATCGGCCAGATTCCGCACCTGGACCTGCTGCTTTCGGTTGAACGGCTGGGCGGCATCCAGTGGATTCCCGGGGAAGGCCGCCCGGCGCCGGAGGAGTGGCTGCCCCTGCTCAAGCGCATCATCGACGCCGGAAAACGGTGCCAGTTGCACGTTAGCCCGGAGGGCGCCCGGACCATCCTGCGCGAGCTGGGCGGGCGCGGCTTTGCCCTGCGGGTGGATGGCAGCGGCCTTAGCCACGAAGACGCGCAGGACCTGGTCCGGCGGTTGACCACCGAATACGTGGCCTGACCCGCTGCGCCATACCCGGGCCAGGTGGAGTGCTGTGCAGCGAGATCGGCTGGAGGCTGAGTGATGACGGAGAAGAAGCGTTACGCCCTGGTTGGAACCGGCGCACGGGCCGGGCTGTACGTGGACGCGATCACGACCACCTACGCGGAGTCCGCGGAGCTGGTCGCGTTGTGCGATCTCAGCCAGGTGCGGATGGCCTGGCACAACGCCCGGTTGAGGGAGCGGGGTCTGCCAGCCCTGCCCGCTTATCCGGCCGCGCAGTTTGACCGGATGATTCAGGAGGTCCGGCCGGATACCGTCATTGTGACCACGGTGGACGCGACCCATCACCTGTACATCGTCCGGGCGATGGA
>CAZGYW010000404.1:0-3553 GCA_964530495.1 uncultured Anaerolineae bacterium | reverse complement strand
CTCGGCGTAGGTGTAGCCGATCTCGGCTTCGTCCGTCTGCCCGACCCACAGGTCGGCGGAGGGTGGCTTGGCGAGGATGGCCTCCGGCACGCCCAGCGCCGCGGCAAGCTGGCGCACCTGGGTCTTGTAGAGGTCGCCCAGCGGCTGGAAGGCCGCCGCGCTGTCCCCGTAGATCGTGGAGTAGCCGAGCAGCAGCTCGGTCTTGTTGCTGGTGCCGATCACCAGCCCGCCAGTGGCCGCTGACTGGTCGTAAAGGATGATCATGCGCATCCGGGCCAGCACGTTGCCGCGCCGGGTGGGAGGCATGTCCGGCATCTGCTGGAAGTACGGCTCCACAAACGGCGTGATGTCCACCGTCAGGCTGGGCAGGCCCAGGGCGTCGATCACGGCCTGGGCGTCCGTCAGGCTGTCCGGGCTGCTGGTGGCGTACGGCATCCGGACGGCCAGCACGTTTTCCGGCCCCAGCGCCCGCGCCGCCAGGAACGCGCTCAGCGCGCTGTCCAGCCCGCCGGAGAGGCCGATCACGCCGCGCTGAAAGCCGACCTTATGCACGGCATCCTGCACGAATCGCACCAGGATTTTCTCCGCCAGGGCGGTGTTGATCTGGAGTCTCGCTGCGCTGTCCACCGGCTGCCTCCGTTTTCCGCCGGAACCGTTCCCGGCCTGCCAGCGTCTACATCCTACAGTGTTGTATCATGCTTACGCAAGGAGTGCCTGATGAGACCTGATGATCTGCTGCGCCTGCTGGTGATCATGGCTGCCGCGCTGTTCGGCCTGGTCGGCATCCGCCAGGATGCCGGGCCTGTCCCGCCGCCCATGGTTCCCACCCCGACGCCCGCTGATGCCGTTGTCCAGCAGGAGGTGGACATCCAGAGCGCGGACGTGATGGTGCTGAAAACATTCCCGGCCCAGCTTCAGTTGCGCGTGCGCGGCATAATCCCGGACGGCTGCAACTTCCCGGTGGTGGCCGAGGTCCAGCGCGACGGGATGACGATCACCGTTCGCATCTATCGCGAAGTCCAGATCGCGGCGATGTGCCCGGCCATGGCCGGGATGTACGAGGACACCATCCCGCTGGGCAGCTACGCAAGCGGCGAATACACCATCCGGGTTAACTACGCGCCGGAGATCCGCGTGACGTTCTAGCCCGCTCCGCCCCGCCCCGCTACCACCAGTGCTGGAGCGTCAGCGCCTCGGCGTAGTACCACACCAAGCCCGGCACCAGGTGCAGGAGCAGCGCGCCGGCCAGCGCCGCATGGCGCAGGGTGAGCCACGCCGACCCGGATGCCGCGACCTGCTGCGCGAAGAAGCGCAGCGCCGCCGCCATCAGGATGAACAACGCCACCTGCGCGCCCCAGAAGAAGTTGCCATCGGCAACCATGCCCGATTCGGCCAGCAGGTAGGCGTAGGCGAGGGCCGGGATCATCACGAGCCAGGCCAGGGCGAAGGCGTCATCCTGCGCCGCGCGCCGTGGGTAGAGCACGCCGGCCGCCACCGGAAAGACCAGCGAGAGCGCCAGCTTGGGCAGGATGTGCACCGATTCCATGCTGCGCGCGGCCAGCAGCGGGGCGAAGATCACGCTGTTGTCGGCGTTGGCCTCATACGTGAACAGGTACTGCAGGCCGAGCGCCAGAATCCCGGGCACGATGATCCCACCGACGAGCAGCGGCCAGTTGGCCGGGCGGCGGCGCAGCCACTGGATCGCGAGCAGCCCGCCCGCCACCGGCAGCAGGCACAGGAGGTAGCTCGGCTTGGCGTAAGCGCCCAGGATGGTCAGCGCGGCGGCGGCCACTACCCTGCGCAGGCGGCGATCGGCCGGGGTGAAGGCGAAGCCGCGCAGCGCGGCCAGGAAAAGGAGCAGCGCCAGCGGGCGGAGCAGGGTAAGCGTCGCATTGTGGTAGACCGTTGGCGCGATGTAGCCGAGGTACAGGTTGGCGCGGTGCCAGGTCAGGAAGGAGACCGGCCCCAGCAGCAGCGTGATCAGCGCCAGCAGGGTTGCCGCCAGGCCGCTGCGAAGGCGCTCTGGCGCGGGCAGGGCGCGCAGAAAGACGGCGTGGAGCGTCAGGGCCAGCAGCACATTGGCCAGCAGGGAGACCGCCAGCGCGCTGAGCGGTATGTCCGCGCCGGTCAGCCCGGCCATGCCCGCCACCAGCACCTGGTACAGGAAGTTGGGGCGGTAGGCCATACCGAACCTGATCCCGCCGGGGTGGAGCGCGAAATCTCCGGCGGCAAGCTGGCGTGACCAGGCGATCACCTGCGGGTAATCGTATGGGCGCAGGTAGGCCTGGTTGAACAGGACCACGCTATACAGCGCGACCACGATCAGGACCAGGGCGGCCACGGAGATCACCCAGGCCCGCGTCACCTGCAGGCGCTCACGTGCGATCATTGCCCGCCTGCCTCGCCATTCCCGCTCAGGATGCGGGCCAGCTCGCTGGCCATCAGGCCGGTGCGCTCGTCGCGCAGGAGCGGCAGGCGGCTGCGCGTGCGGTGCAGCTGGTTGAGGTCGATCTGCTGGACGAGCAGCGCCTCCTCAAAGTACGGGGCGTGGGCCAGCACCTCGCCGTCCGGGTTGGTGACCATCGACCCGCCCCAGAAGTTGAGGCCGTCCTCGAATCCGACCCGGTTGGCGTGCACCACGAAATCCGTGAACAGGCTGGCGTAGGCCGTGTTGACCATCTCCACCCAGCGCGCGGAAGCCAGCCGGTCTTCGGTATCCAGCCCGCGGCCGGGGCTGGCGCTCATCAACAGCAGCACGTCCGCGCCGTCCAGCCACAGCAGGTACGGCGGCGAAATGTGCCAGAAGTCCTCGCAGATCAGCATGCCCATCCGCCCGAAGCGTGTTTCAAAGGCGCGCACCCGGTCGCCCCAGGCGAAGTAGCGCCCCTCGTCAAACAGGGCGTAGGTGGGCAGGTAGACCTTGTCATGAACGTGCACAACCTCCCCGCGGGAGAGGTACGCCGCGCCGACGAAGAAGCGGTGGCGGCGATCCTCATGCACGAAGCCGACCACCAGGTCGAGGTCGCGGCTGGCCTGCAACAGCACGCGGAAGGTCGGGTCGTCGGCGGTGGGCTGCATGGCCAGCTCGTAGACGAGGTCCTGGACGTTGTAGCCGGTCAGGGAGAGTTCCGGGAAGACCAGCAATTCCGCGCCCTGGGCCTTCGCCTGTTCGATATAGGCCAGGTGCTTCTCCAGGTTGGTCGGGATGTCCCCGATGGCCGGGTGAATCTGGGCGATGCCCACCGTGAGCTTCATTGATTGCTGCCCTCCATGTGTGCGGCACGACGCGCGCCTTCATCCGGCACTTTCACCCGGCGCAGGGCTGTTCCCACCGCTCCTACCACGCCAAGCGCGATCACGCTGAGGTCCAGCGCCTGGTCCCAGGTCAGGTTGGCGAGGGGCGATGGCGCGCCATCCCCACGGAAAAAGCCGATCACGAACATCCCCGCCCCGGTCAGGAGCAGGACCAGCCACAGCCGGTAGCCGCGCAGCCAGCCCGCCAGGGTGATCACAACCATCCGGCCGAGCAGCGCCGCGCCCAGCCCCGCCCGAA
>CAZGYW010000403.1:0-3565 GCA_964530495.1 uncultured Anaerolineae bacterium | reverse complement strand
AGTTGGCATGGGGGAAAAGCCCGGATGACGCGCATTGTGCTGGTGGTGGCCGCCTACATCGCGGCCCAGATGCTCTCGGACGTGATGAGCCTCAAGATCGCCCTGGTCGCCGGGCTGTTCGTTGACGCCGGGACGTTCCTCTATCCCATTACCTTCACCCTGCGCGACGTGGCTCACAAGACGCTCGGCCTGCGTCCCACCCGCCACCTGATCTTCGCCGCCGCCGGGATCAACCTCTTCATGGCCCTGGCCTTCGCCTTCACCGCCTGGCTGCCGACCGATCCTGCCCTGCTGGACCCCGCCGCGCCGGACTACAGCCCGTCTACCGCGGCCTTCGGGCTGGTGCTCAACCCGGTGTGGCGCATCGTGGTCGCCTCCATCCTGGCGGAGGTGATCGCCGAGCTGGTGGACACGCAGGTCTACCACCTGTGGGTCACGCGGGTCACGCGCCGCTACCAGTGGGCGCGCGTCCTGACGAGCAACGCCGTCTCCGTGCCGCTGGACAGCGTGATCTTCGGCGTGGTGGCGTTCGGCGGCGTGCTGGCTACCCCGGTCGTGATCGAGATCATCCTCGCCAATATTGGCGTCAAGCTGGTGACCACCCTGGTCAGCCTGCCGCTGATCTATGCCGTCCCGGAACGCGAAACTCCTCCGCACTCCGGGCTTTGAGTGCTGTCAAATCGCATCAAATCGTAGCTGCTGTGCGTTGCCACCCGCGTTGCGCCTTTGTCTTCAGGCTGAACGCTGACGGCTGACCGCTGCCCGCTCTGAGCTACGTTTCCTCGATGCGATTGATGCGCCGGATGGCGATGGCCATCAGGATGACTGAAGCGACGATGGCGAACACCAGGAACACGGCCCAGGGCGAAACGAGCGTGATCGTCGCGCCGCTGGAAAGCGTCACCGGGAACAGGCCCGCCACCTGCTGGTCGCTCAGCAGGAGCAGCGTCCCGAACAGCGTCGCCATCGGGTTGGTGGCAACGGCCAGCCCGGCGATGTAGAAGAGCGCCGTCTCCAGCGCATCGGTGGTGGCCGGCCCCAGGCTGTTGAAGATGGGGGCAATGAGCAGCGCGCCCAGCGGCAGCATGATGATCGTGGACAGCGCGAAGGCGTAGCTCAGCACGCTGGCGGACAGCGTGCGGCGCGTGACCGCGGAGAAGAACACGCCCACCGAACCCAGCAGAATGGCCGTCGCCAGCAGCACCACGAACGCCAGCGCGACCTCCAGCTCGGAGACTCCGCCGAACAGGAACGCCAGGCTCTGCAGTGGGATCGCGGCCAGCAGCAGGAGCAGGATGTACGAAAGCGTGGCGAACAGCTTGCCGGAAACCAGCTTGCGGGCCGGGAGGAGCGTGGTGCGCAGCAGGTCGTAGGTCTGGCGCTCGCGCTCGCCGCTGATCGCGCTGGCGGCAAAGGCCGGGGCGATGAAGGTCACCAGGAACAGCTCCACCCCCACGATGCTGCGGAACAGCACCCGCCCGATCTCACCGCCCTGGCTCGGCCCGCTGAGCGAAAACGACTCGGCGAAAACAAGGTAGATCAGCGTCACAAAACCGCTCATCAGGGCCAGGTAGATGGTGAGCACGATGAACGCGCGCGCGCCGCGCATCCGCCCGCGCAGTTCCTTCATCACCATCGGGTTGCTCAGCAATCGCTCGCGCAGGGAGCGGCGCGGCCGCCGGGCCGGGGTTGTAGTCGTCATCATGTGCAGCCTCTCGCTAAAGTCTACCAGCCAGACTCAACACTCAAATCCCAGAATTTACAGGGCCGCTTCAGTGGCCAGCGCGGACGCGCCGGCCAGGACGAGCGCCATCCACAGGCTATCCGCCAGCAGCAGGTGGACGACCTGCATCCACACCGGGGCCAGCAGGATCACGTTCACAAACCCGCCGGCGATCTGAGCGGCGATGATCGCATACAGGGCGGTGACGGGCCGCCGCGCCCGGGGGGAGGCGGCCACCAGGCGCTGCCCGGCGAAAACCAGGAACACGCTGGTCACGATCGCCAGCGCGGGATGGATCACCCGCAGCCGGATCAGGAAGCTGGCAGTCGGATCAAAGTCCTGCCGGAGTCCGGCAGCCAGCGACTCGGCGGGGAAGAGCGTATCCCCCAGGGCGGTGACCGCCCCCGCCGCGGAGAGCAGCGTCGAGCCGATCAGGGCCGCAGCCAGCAGGCCGAGCAGCCCGGCCGGACGCCCGCGCAGCGTCACCCGGCAGCCCGTCCCGGCGCTCCAGGCGGTCAGGGTCAGGAAGGCCAGCAGGACAAACGTGTTGATCAGGTGGGCGGCGATGGCGACAGCCCGCGCCGCGGAGGCGTTATCCGCCACCAGCTCCAGCCGGACGAGCAGCGCGCCGATCGCGCCTTCCACCAGGATGAAGACGAACGACAGGCCCGCCATCCGGCGCGTGAAGCGGCTCAACGGTGCGCGGTAGGCCCAGATCAGCAGGCCGAGGACGAGCAGCCCGGCCAGCCCGCTGCTGAGGCGGTGGCTGAACTCGATCAGCGTCTCGATCCGCTCCGGGCGGGGGATGATCTGGCCGTTGCAGGCGGGCCAGTGATTGCCACAGCCCGCCCCGGACCCGGTGGCGCGCACGACCGCGCCCCACAGGATCACGAGGATGTTGTACCCGACCACGGCCCAGGCGTAACGTGTGAAGTGTCTGGCGTTCATGATCCTGATTATAGCGGGCAGCGTTCAGCTTTCAGCAATCAGCTTTCGGGCCTGTGGCCCGGCTGCAAGCGATCAGCGATCAGCCAGAGTGAAAGGCGGGTGGCGATTAGCTGTTGGCCAACAGCCAGGAGCTATTAAGCTGAATGCTGAATGCTAACCGCTGATGGCTGACCGCTTCACGCTAGCCACGCCCCCGGCGCGGTGGTATGATACCCCCCATGAGCGACGAGACCAGGCCCATCCCACCCACTGATGATTCCCTGCCCGGCGCAGCCTCGGACGAGACTCTGCCGGAAGACCCATCGGCCGGCCCGGTGGGCGCTGAGACGGTTCCCGAATGGCTCGACCGCATCCGCGCCCGCCGGGCGGCAGAGGCCGTCGCGCGGCGCCGCGCCGAGCCGCTGGACGAACCTGACCCGGTCAACGCTGCGGCCAGCGCGCCGCCCGAGTCGCTGCCCGGCTGGCTGCGCGTCGCCCAACCCCCGGCGGCTGCCAGCGCAGCCAGACCGAACGATCCGCTGCCGCCTGCCGCGCCATCGACCGCTCGGACCACCCCGCCACCCGCCGTTGCCGGAGAGTCGCCCGCCCGCCCGATCCCGCCCGCCAACCTGCCCGCGCCGCCCATGACTCCTCCGGCCCCGGTCGTGCCTGAGGCGGTCGCTGCGGCCGTCCCGCCCGTCGATCCGGAAGCGGAAGCGCCCGCCTGGCTCAAAGAGGCGGTGGCCGCCCGGGCTGCAACGCCGCCCGCGCCAATCCCGGCCGTCCCGGTCAACACCCCGGCGGATGCGGCCGCACCCTCAGCGGAAGCGGAGACCCTCCCGGCGGAAGCGGAGACCCTCCCGGATGACGCGGCCGCCCGCGAAAAGGCCGCGCAGGAAGCGGCCCGGGCCGCCC
>CAZGYW010000402.1:0-3572 GCA_964530495.1 uncultured Anaerolineae bacterium | reverse complement strand
ATCGGCGGCGACCCGCGCGCTGCCGCTGATCTTCGTGGGCGGGGAGGGCGCGGCATTGGCGGCGGTGCGGGCGCTGGCGCCGGATGCACTGTGCGTTACCTGGCAGACCCTGCCGGAAGCACTGGCACCTTTCGCCCAGGGCGCAGGAGATCAGGGTCATGGATGAGGCATTCTGGGCAGGGCTGGACGCGCTGGTAGCCGCCAGCGAGCTGGTCCTGGATCGCCCGCGGGGGGCGGCTCACCCGCGCTACCCCGACTTCGTGTACCCGCTGGACTACGGGTACCTGGCCGGGACCGGGGCGGCGGACGGTGACGGGATCGACGTGTGGGTTGGCTCGCTGCCGGGGCGCGCGGTGGTTGGCATGGTGTGTACCGTGGACGGCCTCCAGCGCGACGCGGAGATCAAGATACTGCTGGGCTGCACGCCCGAAGAAGGAACGTTGATTGCCGGCCTGCATAATCAGGGCGCGCAGGCCGGGCTGCTGATCTGGCGGTTGACCGAAAAGTAGAGGGAGCAACGTGAGTCAACATACGGGAACGTTCACTGCGCCGGATGGGAAGGTGCTGTTTACGCAGTGGTGGCTGCCGAACAACGCGCCGCCCGTGGCTGTTGTGCTGCTGGTGCACGGGGTGGCGGAGCACAGCGGGCGTTACCTCCATGTGGCGGGCTTTCTCACCGCGCGGGGGTACGCCGTGTACACGCTCGACCTGCGCGGGCATGGGCGCAGCCCGGGCCGGCGCGCCCACGTGGAAAGCTACACAGAGCATCTGGACGATCTGGCGACCTACCTGGGCGTGGTCAGGGCGTCCCAGCCCGGCCTGCCGGTGATTGTCCTGGGGCACAGCATGGGCGGCATCCTCACCCTGGCCTTTACGGCGCGCCACCAGTCCGAGCTGGCCGGGATGATCACCTCCGCGGCGCCGGTCAACCTGCGCGCGGTGACGCCGCTTGCCCTGCGCCTGGCGGGGCAGGTGATGGTGCGGGTCGTCCCGGGCCTGCCCTTTGTGCAGTTGAGCGCGGACGACATCTCCCGCGATGCGGAGACGCGCCGCGCTTACGACGCCGATCCGCTCAACTTCCGGGGCAAGCTCAGCGTGCGGCAGGGCGTGGAGCTGCTGGCGCTGGCCGACGACGCTCGGGCCGGGCTGCCCGGCATCACGATCCCGGCGCTGTGCCTGCACGGCGGCGCGGATCGCATCGCGCATCCTTCGGCGCTGGACGTGCTTGAACAGGAGCTGGGCGCGGCTGACAAGACGATCCGGCTCTACGAGGGCATGTACCACGAGATCTTCAACGAGATCGGGCGGGAGCAGGTCCTGGCCGATCTGGGCGACTGGCTGGACGCGCGCTGGTGACCATCACGCGCCAGTTGGACGAAGATCACAGATCGGCCGGGAGCTTCTACTGCGGAAGTTTAGGCGTTTTGAACTAGATTTCGTGCCTGGTTATTAGGTATAATGCATAAAATTGGCCTCGGAGCAGGGGTATGACTATGGTGAACGCAACCGTGACGACGAACAGCGCAACCTATATCGAGCTTGAAGACCGCTACGGCGCGCACAATTATCACCCGCTGGATGTGGTGATTGAGCAGGCGGAGGGGGTCTGGGTGACTGATGTGGATGGCAACCGCTACCTGGATTGCCTGTCGGCCTACAGCGCCGTCAACCAGGGCCACTGCCATCCGCGCATCCGCCAGGCCCTGATTGACCAGGCGCACCGTGTGACGCTGACCAGCCGCGCCTTCCGCAATGATAAGCTCGGCCCCCTGTATGAGAAGCTGGCAGCGATGACCGGCTATGCCCGTGTGCTGCCCATGAACAGCGGGGCGGAGGCGGTGGAGACGGCGGTCAAGGCCGCCCGCAAGTGGGGATACGAGATCAAAGGTGTGACGCCGGACCGGGCGGAGATCATCGTCTGCCAGGGCAACTTCCACGGACGCACCACAACCGTGATCAGCTTCAGCACCGAGGAAGCCTACCGGGTGAACTTCGGGCCGTTCACACCGGGCTTCGCTGCGATTCCCTACGGGGACGTGGGTGCATTTGAGGCGGCCATCACGCCGAACACGGTCGCCGTCCTGCTGGAGCCGATCCAGGGTGAGGCCGGGGTCGTGATGCCACCGGAAGGCTACCTGCGCGCGGTGCGGGCGATCTGCGACCGGCACCACATCCTGATGATGGCCGACGAAATCCAGACCGGGCTGGGACGGACAGGGGCGCTCTTCGCCTGCGATCATGAGGATGTACGCCCGGACGTGATGATCATCGGCAAGGCGCTCTCCGGCGGTTTCTACCCGGTCAGCGCGGTGCTGAGCGATGAGGGCGTGCTGGGGCTGTTCAAGCCGGGCGATCACGGCAGCACGTTCGGCGGCAACCCGCTGGGCGCGGCGGTGGCGCTGGAAGCGCTGGCGGTGCTCGAAGAAGAAGCGATGATTGAGAACGCGGCGGATCTTGGCAGCTATTTCCTGGAGCAACTGGCCGAGATCAACAGCCCACACATCAAGGAAGTGCGCGGCAAAGGGCTGCTGATCGGCGTCGAACTGAAGCCGGAGGCGGGCGGGGCGCGTCGTTTCTGCGAGGCACTGCAGACGGAGGGCATCCTCTGCAAAGAGACGCACAAACACGTCATTCGCTTCGCGCCGCCGCTGGTGATCACGCGGGCGGAGATCGACTGGGCGCTGGAGCGCATCCGCCGGGTGCTGGCGCTGCCGTAGGGAAGGCGCCCTGCCGCTTCCCGAATCTGGGCGGCCCGGTGTATAGTGAAAGCAGGGAGGCGCCCCGCCGGGTGCGCCATGAGCACACAGGGAAGGTGGACCCATGAATGACCAGCCCAACCTTGATCCGGTTGCCGCGGATGCGCCGCTGGCGGACCAGCTCGCCATGCTGATTCAGAATATTTCCGCGTACATCGAGCACTATCACGGCGGCTCTGTGGAGCTGGTGTCGTTCGATGGCGAGACGGCTTATGTGCGCCTGGGCGGCGCCTGCGACGGCTGCCCGCTCTCCATGATGACCCTGCGTGGCTGGGTGGCGGGGACGGTGCACCAGTTCTTCCCGGAGGTCCGGGTGGAAGAAGCGCCGTAAGGAATGTTGAGTTTTGAGTGCTGAGTTTTGAGTTGGGGGTGGCGGGAACAGGTAAGCATCTCTGACCTGCAGCCTGACAGTTGGTGAGGATGTGCATGACACTGCGCCCGGTGGCAAATTGCCGCCGGGTTTTTTGTTGGGACCGGGCTGTCGCATTCCGGCGCTCCTGCGCTACAATCCCCGCCTGTTGCCGGCGCGGGCTGCGTAAGGGAAGGGATGCCGCATGGCCCTCTGGATAGCGTTCTGGGTGCTGGGCCTGATCTGGGGATCGTCGTTTCTGCTGATCAAGATCGGCGTGGCGGAGTTGACGCCGCTGCAACTGGTGGCGATCCGGGTGGGCACGGCGGCTATCGCGATGCTGGCGACGCTGATTCTGACCGGCCAGCGTTTTCCAAAGGATCGCCGCAGCCGGATCAACCTGGCTATTGTGGGCCTGTTCAACACCGCGCTGCCCTTCTTTCTGATCACCTGGGGGGAACAGACCA
>CAZGYW010000401.1:0-3580 GCA_964530495.1 uncultured Anaerolineae bacterium | reverse complement strand
TGTGGGCGCGCTTCTACAAGCGCACCGCGCGGCTGGGCACCTACCGGGGTGGCTTCCAGGCCATGCTGGAAGATTTGGCGCGGGCAGTCGAGAGCGCCGGCGCGACGCTGCACCTGGGGACGCCGGTCAGCGCGATCCGCCCAACTGCAGACGGCGGGCTGCTTGTGGAAGCCGGGGAGCGCGGCGGGCGTTACGACCGCGTGCTGAGCACGGCCGGGCCGGGCCTGCTGCTGCGCATGGTCCCTGACCTGCCGGAGGACTACGCCGCGCAGGTGCGCGCGCTGCGCAGCATGGGCGCGGTGGTCGTCATCCTGGCACTGGATCGCCAGCTGATGCCGGACGGCACGTACTGGCTCAACCTGCCCGCCGGCAGCCCGGACAAGGCCGCCAACCCGTTCCCGTTCCTGGCGCTGGTGGAGCACACCAACTATGTTTCGCCGGAGCACTTCGGCGGCGACCATATCGTCTACCTGGGCGATTACGTCCCGGCTGACCACGAATACTTCCGCCTGAGTGATGACGAGCTGGCGGCGCGCTTTATCCCGGCCCTAAGCCGCGTCAACGCCGCATTCAGCGCGGACTGGATCCGGCGCCGGTGGGTCTTCCGTGCCCCGTACGCCCAGCCGGTCCCGTTTGTGGATCACTCGCAGCACATCCCCGCGATCCGGACGCCGCTGCCCGGCCTGTACTGGGCCAGCATGAGCCAGGTGTACCCGTGGGATCGCGGGACGAATTACGCGGTGGAGATTGGCCGCCGCGCGGCACAGATGCTATTGGCTGACAGCCAGGGGGATTGACGATGGGAATCGGTTACGAGTACATGCAGCGCTCGCGCTACTCCCAGATGGAGGAAGACTCCTCCGACCAGCAGAAGGGCCTGCCCCAGCCGCCGCTGGAACAGCCGGCCCCCGTGGGCGCGACGTATATCGCCCTGCCCGACCCGCACACGGTCGGGCTGGCCCCGCTGGATTTCGTCGCCCTGCTGGAGAAGCGGGCGACCCTGCGCCGCTACGCGCCGGAGGCGCTCACCCTGACGGAGCTGGCCTACCTGCTGTGGGCCAGCCTGGGCGTCAAAGAGGTGCTTCCCCACTCCACGCGGCGGACGGTGCCCTCCGCCGGGGCGCGCCATGCCTTCGAGACGTACGTGCTCGTCAACCGCGTGGACGGGCTGACGCCGGGGCTGTACCGCTATCTGGCCCTGACCCACGAGCTGGCCCAGCTTGACGCCCCGACAGACATCACGGCGCAGGTGATGGCCGCCTGCGAAGACCAGAAGCAGGTTGAGCAGAGCGCCGTCACGCTGATCTGGGTGGCGGACTCCTACCGGATGCGCTGGCGCTACAGCGAGCGCTACATCCGTTACCTGCATCTGGACGCCGGGCACGTGTGCCAGAATCTGTACCTGGCGGCGGAAACCATCGGGTGCGGGGTGTGCGCCATCGCCGCGTTTGACGACGATGATCTGAATGCCCTGCTGGGCTGCGATGGCGAGCAGGACTTCGCGGTATATGTGGGAACAGTCGGCCGCCGTGCCTGAGCGCGGGATGGCCGGGGGAAGAGGCAGCGCAAGCATGTTCGGGAAGCCAGACATGGTGAAATTCATTGAAATCCCGGAGCCGGAGCGGATGTTGGATTCGCGCAGCAAGACGGCGATGATGACCGTCGCCACCTGGGCGGATTTGTTCCGCGTGGAGGAGGACTGGCATCACCTGCGCCGCTGGCGCGATTGGCGGCACGGCCGCCAGGTGAAGGAAGTCAGCCACTTCGGGGAGTACACCACGATGCAGGGCGATATCCTGGCCGTCTGCCCGGTGGAAAGCGATGACGTGGTGTGCGAGGTGCAGGTCACCGAGATCCGCATGGTGAACCTCGACCGCCTCTCTGACGAGGAAATCCGTGAGCTGGGCTACGCCACCCGGGACGAGTACCAGGCCATGTGGGAAGAGACGGCGGCCGACGCTGACCGCGCCTGGTTCATGCGCTTCCTGCTGATTTCGGATACCTCGTCCATTTTGCAGTAGGGCGGGTGCGAAAAGTGAGGGTTGTGGCAAGCAGGCGTGTACTGTGGGTGATCAGGTAGCAATGGCTGAGGCAAGGAAAGCACACATTATGAAGAATATCGCGGTAGTCGGCGTGGGGTATGTCGGGCTGGTCACAGCCGCGGCGTTTTCCGACCTGGGCAACCGGGTTATGGCCCTGGATATCAGCGAGGAGAAGATCGCCAACCTCAAGAAGAACATCATGCCCATCTACGAGCCGGGTCTGGCCGAGATGGTCGCGCGTAACGTGAAGGCCGGGCGGCTGCACTTTACCACCAGCTATCCCGAAGCCCTCGCGGAGGCGGAATTCGTCTTTATCTGCGTCGGCACACCGGAAGGTGTGGATGGCGAGGCGGACCTCAAGTACGTGCGCATGGCCGCCGAGAGCGTGGCGCGCACGATGGATCACCCGCTGATCGTCATCAACAAGAGCACCGTCCCGGTGGGGACGGGCGACTGGGTGGCGGACATCATCACCCAGACCCAGCCGCACCCGATCGAGTTCGCGGTGGTGAGCTGCCCGGAATTCCTGCGGGAAGGCTCCGCCATCGGCGACTTCATGAGCCCCGACCGCACCGTGCTCGGCTCCGAGAAGCAGGAAGCGGCGGACGCCGTGGCCCAGCTCCACCTGCCGCTGCGCGCCCCGATCGTGGTCACCGACCTGCGCACCGCGGAGATGATCAAGTACGCCTCCAACGCCTTCCTGGCGACCAAGATCAGCTTCATCAACGAGATCGCCACGATCTGCGAGAGCCTGGGCGCGGACGTGGAAGAAGTCGCGCGCGGGATGGGCTTTGACAAGCGCATCGGCCCGCGCTTCCTGAACGCCGGGGTGGGCTACGGCGGCTCGTGCTTCCCCAAGGACGTGAAGGCCCTCAAGTACATGGCCCAGGTGCGCGGCAAGCATCCGCAACTGCTGGACGCCGTGATCCAGATCAACGACTTCCAGCGCAAGACAGCCGTCCTGAAGGTGCGGGAGCTGCTGGGCGGCAGCCTGCAGGGCAAGACGATCGGGCTGCTGGGGCTGGCCTTCAAGCCTGGCACGGACGACATGCGCGAGGCCCCGTCCCTGACCATCGCCGAGCTGCTGCGCAGCGAGGGCGCCACCGTGCGCGGCTACGACCCGGTCTCCATGGACAACGTGGCCCGTACCCACCCCTGGATTGAGTTGAAGCAGGATGCCTACGACCTGGCCCGGGGCTGCGACGCCGTGATCGTGGTCACGGAGTGGAACGAGTTCAAGCAGCTGGATATGGCCCGCCTGCGTGACCTGCTGGCCGCGCCCAACCTGGTCGACGGCCGCAACCTCTACGACCCGGCGCTGATGATCGAGCTGGGCTTCAACTACCGCGCGATCGGGCGTGGGTTTGAGGGCCAGGGCGTCCGCAACGGCGCTGTGTAATCTGGCCCAGCAGCAGCACATCCGGCGCGTCCCCGGCAGCGGGGGCGCGCTTTTTTGTCCGTCAGTACCGGATGGGATGTACCCGCCACGTCCCGGCCTGGATCAGGGCTTCCACAGCCGGGTGCGGCCGCAGATACAG
>CAZGYW010000400.1:0-3581 GCA_964530495.1 uncultured Anaerolineae bacterium | reverse complement strand
TGACGCTCTCCAGCGCGGGCAAGCAGGCCATGGCCGAGCTTGAGCAGCAGGAGCAGGCCATTCAGGATGTATTGGAGCGGCTGGAGGCGCTGGGTGAGCAGCCGGAGGCCGATGACTTCATGGCGATGGTCATCGACCTGGCGGATGACGATAAGCACCTGCAGGCGCTGGTCGGGATGCAGTACCCGGTATTTGACTATGGTTTCTTCCAGGCGCTTTCCGGGCGGATTGACTCCGCGGCCGGTGAAGAGAAGGCCCGATTGGAAGGGCTGCGCGCCCGGCTGCTTGAACTGGTGGAGATGATCAAGAAGCAGCAGGAAGCGCAGGCGAAGGCCGCCGCGATGGTGCTGGGCGAGATCGCCAACAGTGAGGATATTGAGGCCGCGGTGCGCCAGCACCTGCCGTACCTGGACGATACGTTCATGATGGTGCTGGCTGCCAACCAGAAGGCCGCCCAGGACCGCAACGACCTGGCGGCCGGAGCGCGGCTGCGGGCTGTAGCGGATGCCGTGCGCAAAGTCATCCAGGAGAGTGTTCCGCCGGAAGTGCAGTTTGTCAGCCGCCTGCTGCAGCAGGAGTCCCTGGAGGCCGCGGGCGAACTGGTGACTGCCGAAGCGGGGCAGTATGGCGAAACGCTGCTGCCGGTGATGGATGCACTGCTGGCGGACTTGAATGAACGAGGTGAGCAGGACCTGGTGCAGCACGTCCAGACGCTGCGCGCACTGGCGGCGGAGGCAATTCAGTAAGAGCAACCGTTGTGCTTTGCTGCAGATATCGCGCCCCGGGACGTTGACCGTCTGCGGGGCGTTTGCGTATCAGCGAGTTGCAGGGGTGTATCGCTCAGCGGCGGCGCTTATGGCCCGGCCGCCCACAATGGCCGCGACCTCTGGCGAGGGCGCATCCTCCACCACGACCACAACGGCGATCGCGGTGCCGTCTTCAAAGAGCGTCATGCCCACAAACCACTGCAGCGTCGAAGCCGGGCCTGAATAGGCCGTCGCGGCATGGCCGATCACGGGGACGCTGCTGACGGCACGGGCTGCAGATGCGACCCCGTACTCCGTGGCCACAGCCATCAGGTCACGCATGCGCGCGGCAGTTTCACTGGTGAGCAGGGCGCGAGACAGGCCGGTGACCGGCACTGTCTCCCAGGTAGTCTGGCCGGGAATACGCACCGCGTCAACCACGCGCAACAGCGGAGCGTTGCCGTTCCCGGCGATTGCGGCGATAAGATCCATCATCTGCAGAGGGGACACCGCCAGATTGCCCTGGCCGGTCAACCCGGCGGCGAGCGCGTCACCATCGGGGTCCAGCGCCAGCGGCAGCGGAGAATCGGCGATATCGGTTGTGAGGCCAAGCACAGCCGGGGTGGTTACGAGGCCAAATCGCCACAAGGCCTTATCCACGGTGGCGGCCGGCATTGATTCGCCCAGGACGGTGAATGCCTCCGGGCACGCGTAGGCATAGGCTTCCGCGAGCGTAATGGCGCGCCGGGGTGGGGTTACGCCACATTCCAGAATCAGACCGTTGATCTCCACCGGGTCGACTGCACCGGGAAACGTCTGATCGGTGGCGATGCGTTCGGAGAGCGCGGCAGCCACCAGTGCCGTTTCCAGAGCCGCCCCGGGCTGGTAAACGCCCTGGGTAATTCGGTTGAGCAGCGGGCCGGCGGCGGACTGCACCAGCACGCTCCAATCCACGTCCAGCACATTGGGGTCAAAGCTTGGCGCGCTGACCATCGCGCGCACTTTCCCATCCGGAACGGTGACAACCAGCACGGCCCCCCGGTACTCTCCCAGCGCTTCCAGCGCGGCTTTCTGGACAGGCAAGTCGAGGGTCAGCCGGACATCGCCACCCTCGATTGAATCGTGACGGAGATCGCGCAGGGCCACCGCAAAGGGAGAGGGGCCAACGTCGCCGCGCAGCATGTCATCGTAGCTGCTCTCGATGCCACTCGTGCCATAACGCTGGCTGTAGTAGCCGACGGCCGGAGCGACCTCCGGATGCGGATACAGGCGGCGCAGACCCTCTCCGTTGTAGTTCACGGTGGTTTCGGCCAGGAGAATACCGTTGGTATCGAAGATGTTGCCGCGATCCAGCACGCGTTCGGCGACAACCTGGCGCGGATTGTCGGCGCGTTGCAGGAGGACATCACTGCGGGCGACGCCCCAGTAGGCCGCAGCCAGCGCCACCAGCATAAAGGCGATCAGGATGCCCAGACTCACCCGGCGGAGTTCCGTCATGCGGGTTCCTCCTGCACGGGGATGGGCGGAGCGGAGAGCACGAGGAGCAGGCCGACGAGCGTGAAGGTCATCAGCAGCGAGCTGCCGCCGTAGCTCATGAAGGGCAGCGTGACGCCGGTCAGGGGGATCAGCTTCAGCACGCCCCCCATGATCAGCAGGCTCTGGGTGGCGAGTTGAACGGTCAGGCCGGCTGCCAGCAGCATCCGGAACCGCGAGTCAAGCCACAGGGCCGCGATCTGCATGCCGCGCAAGACGAGCACCGCCAGCGCAATGATGACCGCCAGCGTGCCAATCAGGCCCCATTCTTCCGCAATGGCGGCGAAGATGAAGTCGGAATGTACAACCGGGATGTAGACCGGGGCGCCCTGGCCGATTCCTTCGCCCACAACCCCGCCCGCAGCAAAGGCGATCAGGCTCTGGACGATCTGAAAGGCGCGGTTGCTCGCTTCCGGCCAGGGGTTCAGCCACACCTCCACGCGCAACTGGACGACATCAAACAACCGGTAGGCGGCAACGGCCGCCACCGCCAGCAGGAGCATGCCGATAATCACGTAGCGGACCTGGCCGCTGGCGATGTACAGCATCGTCAGGAACACGACAAAGAGCATGGTGGCCGCGCCCAGATCCTGCTGCCAGATGGTAACAACCATACACAGGCCCCACATGAGCAGCAGGGGGCCGATGGCGCGCAGCGGCGGCAAGCGGCGCCACTGGCGATCGGGGATCAGCGCCTCCCGGTAATCCGTCAGGTAGCTGGCCAGGTAGATGACCAGCACCAGCTTGAGCAGCTCGGAGGGCTGGAAGTACAGCCCGGCCGCTCCCAGCCACAGGCGCGGGCCGGCACCGGACGGGTTGACTCCGAGGATGATGCTGACCAGCAGGAGGGTCAGGCCGCCGAAGAGCCAGGTGTAGCGGAAACGACGCAGCCAGCGCAGGTGACTCGGGAGCGTGCTGATCGCCACCAGGGCGAGCACGCTGACCACCAGCCACGTCACCTGCCGCCAGGCGAAGTTGGGCGCCAAACGCTGGATCACCAGCAGTCCCCAGCCGCTGAGGAGCATGGCGATCGGGAAGATCAGCGGATCACGCTGGGGCAGCAGGCGGGCCAACAGCCGGTGGCCAGCGGTGGCACTCACCAGCCAGACCAGCAGCATTCCCAGGGGCGACCAGAGCGCATCCGTGACGATCCCCAGGCTGAGGGCTGTGACCGTCAGAAACAGTCCTCCAATGATCAGGAGTTGTCGCTCCCGCTGGTTCGCGTTGCGCGTGACCCTGGCAAATAACATGCGGTGCACACCCTGTCTTCAGGCGAAGTAGCGGCCGATGATGGGACGCAGG
>CAZGYW010000399.1:0-3582 GCA_964530495.1 uncultured Anaerolineae bacterium | reverse complement strand
AGAACGATGACCTCACCGCCAGCTACCTGGTCACGCTGGCCATCGGCGATTTCGTAGTTCAGGAGCAGACCGGCCCGGACGGGCTGCCGATCCGCAACTACTTCCCGCCGGAGGTGTACGACGCGGCTGCTTACGACTTCGACCGCACGCCGGAGATGATCGCCTTCTTCAGCGAGACGTTCGGCCCGTACCCGTTTGATGCCTACGGTGTGGTGGTGATTGACCATCACCTGGGCTTCGCGCTGGAGGCGCAAACGCTGTCCGTCTTCGGCCTGCGCCATGTGGACGGGCAGCGCACGCGGGAGAACACCGTCGCCCATGAGCTGGCCCACCAGTGGTTCGGGAATGCCGTCAGCCTGGCGGACTGGTCGGACATCTGGCTTAACGAGGGCTTCGCCACCTACGCCGCCTCGCTGTGGGAGGAGCACGACCAGGGCGCGACGGCGTTCAATGCCGCCATGCGCCGCCAGTACGAGCTGCTCGGCATCGCCCAGGGCGTGATGCCGCCGCCCGGCGCGCCGCCCCCCGATAACCTGTTCAGCGGCAGCGTGTACCTGCGGGGCGCGATGACGCTCCACGCCCTGCGCCACAGGATCGGGGATGACGCTTTCTTCGCGCTGCTGCGCACCTACTACGCCACCTACCGGGGCGGCAACGCGACGACGGATGACTTCATTGCCCTGGCGGAGGAGATCAGCGGGCAGGAGTTGGGTGCGTTCTTCGAGGCGTGGCTGTACCGGGTGGCGCTGCCGCCCATCCCGGAGCTGGGGTGGGAGCCGCTGGCGCTGCCGACGCCCGCGCCGGGGTAGCGATCAGCTGTCAGCTATCAGCGATCAGCCAGAAACAAACGCCTGGTTGAGGAGATTCTGGAATCCTGTTTCGCTCCATCAACGGGCAGAAACCTTTCACGCGTCCCAGATGCACTGCCGAACAAGGAGGCTTTGGCTGAAGGCTGACCGCTGATTGCTGAAAGCTATTCGCTCCGCCGGGCGAGCGCCCCGAAGTCGGTGCTCGCCCGGCAGTGGTACGTGGCGACCCTAGTCCACCAGGTTGTAGTAGAAGTGGATCGCGGTGTCGATGCCCCGGTAGAAATATTCCAGCCAGTAGAATTCGTTCGGCGCGTGGATGTTCTCCCCGGAGCCGTAGCCCAGCGAGGTCAGCGGCATCCCCAGCGCGCGCTGGAACATGCCCATGATCGGGACGGAGCCGCCCGCCCGGATCATGCGCGCCCGCTTGCCCCAGGTCGCCTCGTAGGCGCGCTGGACGGCTTCCACCTGCGGGCCATCGAACATCAGCGTGGTCGGCCAGCCCAGCGGCCCGGTCGTGATCTCGATGCGCGCCGTGTCGCTCGCGAAGGTCTTCACGTAATCCACGAACTTGCGCTGCACGTCGCCGGGGTCCTGGTCCGCCACCAGGCGCATTGTGGCTTTGAAGCCGCCCTGGGAGGGGATGACCGTCTTGGTGCCGGGGCCCTGGTAGCCGCCGAAGATGCCGTTGACATCCAGCGTGGGCAGGGCGGTGGCGCGCTCGCTGAACGTGCCCAGTTGCTCCGCCCAGAACGCCTTCACCTGTGTATCTTGCTTCGCATGGTCGATGAAGGCCGGCTCGTAGGAAGCCAGCATGGACAGCTCATCCGGGCCGAGCGGCCGCACGTTGTCGTAGAAGCCGGGGACGCGCACCCGCCCGTTTTCGTCGTGCAGGCTGCCGATGATCTCGCCGACGACATGCAGCGGGTTGTGGATCACGCCGCCGTAGAAGCCGGAATGGAGGTCATGCGCCGGCCCGGTGACCGTCACCTCGGCCTCAATGATGCCGCGCGCCGCGTACATGATCGTGGGATCGCCGGGATCGGAGCCGCCATCCGAGATCAACATGAAGTCGGCCTGCAGCAGGTCTTTGTGGCTCTCGATGAAGGCTTCCATGCTGGGGGAGCCGGTCTCCTCCTCGCCCTCGAACAGCACCTTGACGTTGACCGGCAGCGCGCCGTTGGCGGCCAGCATCGCGTCGAACGCCTTGAGGTTGACCCACACCCCGGCCTTGTCATCCACCACCCCGCGCCCGTAGATCTTGCCGTCGCGGATTTCCGGCTCGAAGGGCGGCGAAACCCAGTCCGCCACCGGATCGACCGGCTGGACGTCGTAATGGGCATAGACCAGGACGGTCGGCGCCTGTGGCCCGGCCTTGAGCCACTCCCCGTAAACGACCGGATGCCCGGCGGTGGGGTAGGCGCGGCAGCCCGCGAAGCCCAGCCGTTCAAGCTCGGCCACGAGCCAGTCCGCGGCCTGCTGGACTCCGGCTTTGTAGGCCAGGTCGGTGCTCACCGAGGGGATGCGCACCAGCGTCATGAAACTGTCCAGGTACTCCTGATGGTGGGCGTGCGCCTGCTCCAGCGCGCGCTTGCGTGCGTCAGTCATAATCCGTCTTCTTTCGTGTGAAAAATCAGTCAGCAGTGACGTCTATTCTACTGCCCCGCGTAGCTTACCCGCCACACATGCCCGTAGATGTAATCCGCCACGAACAGCGCCCCATCCGGCGCGACAGCCACATCCGCCGGGCGGATCAGCCCGGTCACGAAGGCGGAGACGCGCGGCGGCCCGCCCGCCGCATTCCGCACCCGGATCACCCGCTGCGCGCCGGGCACGCCGTTCCACAGCGCCACGAACAGGTTGTCGTGGTATTCGGCCGGGAACTGCGCGCCGTGATAGGCGGCGATCCCGCGCGGGCTGGCGTCGCCGGGCAGCGTCACCCAGTCCGGCACCGGGGTCAGCTCCGGCGGGACGATCGGGCACTCCAGGCAGCCGCGCTCGCGCCAGTACGGCCAGCCGTGGTGCGCGCCTTCCACCAGGCGCATCAGCCGGTCGCCCACGCCGATGATCAGCCCGGTGTCGGTCACGAACAACCGCCCATCCGCCGTGAAGGCCAGGTCGATCGGGTCGCGGAAACCGCTGCCCAGCACTTCGACGGCGCCCCCATCCGGCGGCAGGCGCAGCACCGCGCCTTCCCAGCGGGTGGGCGTGGCGTACAGCTCCGGCAGGTGCGGCGCGGCCTCGGTGTGATCGGTCAGCGCCCCGGCGGCCAGGTAGAGCAGACCGTCCGGCCCGAAGGCGATCCCGTTCGGCTGGCCGTTGATGATCGTGAAGCAGCACGGCAGGTCGTCACGCAGCAGGCGCGGCGGATCGCCCGGCTGGAGGCTCCACAGCCCGCCGCCGCGCATGCTCTCCGTCCGGGCGGTGTAGTACAGGATGTCCGTGCCGGGGCGGAAGGCCAGCCCGCCAGGGCTGATCAGCCCGTCCAGCACGATCTCGGTTGCGCCGGTCGCCAGGTCGAGCGCGGCCAGCGCGCCCGTCTGCGCGCCGTCGGTGATCACCAGCGCGTACAGGCGTCCATCCGGCCCGACCGTGATGCTGACCGGCTGGCCTGGCAACTGCCCGGCGTGGGCCAGCGCGAAGCCCTCCGGCACGCCAATCCGGCCCAGGAAGCCGTCAATGTCGTCTTCGCACGGGAAGTCCCCGCAGCTCCACCCGGCGGTCGGCTGGAGCGGGGCTTCAACGGTGAAGGCCGCTACCTGTTCGCCTTCGCGCA
>CAZGYW010000398.1:0-3588 GCA_964530495.1 uncultured Anaerolineae bacterium | reverse complement strand
AAGCGCACTTCCAGCGGATCACCTACCTGGCGGCCGGCCACCATCGCCCCCAGCGGGTCGCGGGCCTGGCCAGGTTCCAGCGGCATGCCGTCCACGGCCAGCATCCGGTCGCCGGGCTGCAGCCCGGCCAGAGCCGCCGGGGAAGGCTCCCTGGCGTACGAGTACGCCGCCGCCACCGTCGCCTCTGGCCCAACTTTGAAGCCGGGATACGGCTGACGCTGCCAGGTCACCGCCAGCCAGGCGTAGACGACCAGCAGCCCGGCCGTCAGCAACAGCGCCAGAACCGTCGCCGCCTGATCCAACAGACCCGACCGGGGGCGCGGGGATACAGATGAGGGTGCAGGTGATGAGATCAACGTGCGTTCTCCGGCAGTACGTGCGTGCTGGATGCTGAACTCAGAACAAAAACGCGGACGCTGCTAAGGCCGGTTACAATTCTAGCATACTCCGTCAGCCCCCGCCGAATGCCCTCCGCAGCGCGATTCTTCGTTCAGTTTGCCCTAATCCAGCCGGCGCAACGCCCCGCCACCAGGGTTGAGAGCGGTCGGAAACCCGCTATAATGAGGGGGAAGTCAGGTAACAATTCTGAAAGGTTACCGCGCACTCCGGCGCCCGCCCGGTGCTGAGGATCACAACCCTGCAGGGCGGCGATTGACAGGGCACAGGCGGCCTTTGGCCCGTGAGAGGTGGACGTGATACCGAACCGCAGAATCCGCGTGCTGGTGGCCAAGCCGGGACTGGACGGCCATGACCGCGGCGCGAAAGTGATCGCCCGCGCCCTGCGTGACGCCGGCATGGAGGTGATCTATACCGGCCTGCGCCAGACACCGGAGATGATCGCCGAAGCCGCCCTTCAGGAAGACGTCGATGTCGTGGGCCTCAGCATCCTGAGCGGTGCGCACATGGCCCTTGTCCCCCGCATTCTCACCCTCCTGCGCGCAAACGATCTGGCTGACGTGCAGGTCGTCATCGGTGGCATCATCCCGGAGGACGATGCGACGGCCCTGCGCGAGCTGGGGGTGGCCGCCATCTACGGGCCAGGGACTGCGCTCTCCACAATCGTTGCCGACATCGAGCGGCTGGTGGCCTCCCGATGACCGACCTGGTCTCCTCCGTTCTGGCGGGCAACCGGCGCGCCATCGCCCGCCTGCTCACCCACATTCAGAACGAAACCCCGGAGGCCGCCCTGGCCCTGATGGCGCTCTACCCGCACACTGGCTGCGCACACCTGGTCGGCGTTACGGGCGCGCCCGGCACCGGTAAAAGCTCGCTCGTCAACGCGCTGGCACGCGCCTGCCGCGCCCGCGGCCAGACGGTGGGCATCATCGCCGTGGACCCCACCAGCCCGTTTTCCGGCGGGGCGCTGCTCGGCGACCGAATCCGGATGCAGGACCTCACCGGCGACCCGGGCGTGTTCATCCGCAGCATGGCTACCCGCGGCAACCTCGGCGGGCTGGCCCATGCCACGAGCGACTCCGCGCGCGTGCTGGATGCCGCCGGGTTTGATGTGATCCTGATCGAGACTGTCGGGGCCGGCCAGAGCGAAGTGGATATCGCCCATGCCGCGCATACCACGCTTGTCGTCGAAGCACCGGGCCTGGGCGACGACGTCCAGGCGATCAAGGCGGGCATTCTGGAAATCGCGGATATCCTGGTGGTGAACAAAGCCGACCGCCCGGACGCCCAGCAGACCGTCCGCACCCTGCGCGCCATGCGCGAGCTGGGCACTGATCGTCCCGCCGGCCACCACCACGCGGGCCTGTTGCTTTCCGCTTCCGATCCTGGCCAGGAGGCCAGCGCCAATCCTTCCTGGGAGCCGCCCATCCTGGAAACCGCGGCAACGCTGGGCGACGGCATCGCCGACCTGCTCAGCGCGATTGACCGCCACCGCGCCTTTTTGCAGGAGACAGGCCAGTGGCAACGCTGGGAACGCCGCCAGATTGAACATGAGCTGGCGGGCCGCCTGCAGGCCGCGCTGCTCGCCCGTCTCCTGAGCGAGACACCCCAGGCCGTGATCCAGTCCCTTGTGGACAGGATCGTCAGCCGCCAGCTTGACCCTACCAGCGCCGTCCGTGCCCTTCTTGAACGGCACAGTAACCCTTCCCAATTTGACCAAGCAGGAGCAAGCCGCTAATGAGTCCCAGCGCCCAAAAAGTACCCGGCACCAAGTACCTTCGCAAAACCCAGCCGCGCTCTGATGCCAACCTCTACGGCGAGATCAAGATCTTTTGTGGATCCGCCAGCCAGATGCTGGGCCACGAAATCTGCGATTACCTGGGGGTGGAACCGGGGAACCGCACCCGCATCATGTTCTCTAACGAGAATATCTTCATCAAGCTGGAAGAGAGCGTGCGCGGGCAGGATGTATACCTGATCCAGTCGATGAGCTCGCCGGTCAGCGACAACATCATGGAGCTTCTGATCACGATTGACGCCCTCAAGCGGGACTCCGCCGGCCGCGTCACGGTTGTGATCCCGTACCTGGCCTATGCCCGTTCGGATAAAAAGGATCAGCCCCGCGTGCCCATCAGCGCGCGCCTGATCGCGGACATGATCGAGGTTGCCGGGGCCGACCGCTACATCACCGTTGACCTGCATTCCGGCCAGATCCAGGGGTTCTTCAAAATCCCCGGGGATGTCCTGACCGCCTGTTACCTGCTCGGCGACCACATCATTCAGAAGCAGGTGCCGGATCTTGTCGTCAGCACCACCGACCTCGGCTTCGCCAAGCGCGCGCGCACCTACTACGCCAGCCGCCTGGGCGCTCCGCTGGCCTTTGTGGAGAAGAACCGCACAGACAACCAGGAGCGTCCCGACCTGCTCTCTCTGATCGGTGATGTCAAAGACAAGAACGTCCTGCTCGTGGATGATGAGGTCAATACGGCGGGGAGTGTTGTCAACGCGGTCAACACCCTGCGGCTGTACGGGGCTAAAGACATCTACCTGGTCTTCACTCACGCCATCATGAACCAGCAGGCTTTCGACCGGCTGGCCGCCCTGAACCTCAAGGAGATCATCACCACCAACACGGTCTTCATCCCAAAGGATCAGGTCCTGCCCAACATGAGCGTGCTGTCGGTCGCCCCGCTGCTGGCGGAGGTCATCATCCGCGCCCATGAGGGTCGCAGCGTCGGTGCCCTGTTCGGGGAGTAGCCCGCCCCGCACAAGACAAGACCCGCCTCAACCGCTGGCGGGTCTTTTTCGTCACTGCCGTGGTGTGGCCTGGCACTCCAGCGCGCACCGGCTCCGTCGCCGGCGGCTCGCACCTGTGGACGACCTGCGTGACCTGCTGCTCGTTCAGAGGCTCGACACGCCACGAATACTCAAAGACTTCCGGTTGTAATCGCGCCCGCACGCTCGTAATTCACGATGACGACACCCTTTGGGGAGACTTTGCTCTCCGTCACCTTGAACGCCGCCGGGATCGTGCCATCGGCGAACAACCGCTTTCCACCGCCCAACGTCACCGGATAGATCTTTAGCCAGTACGCATCGACCAGATCATGCTTGATGAGCGTCTGAAGGAGATTCCCACTTCCGTAAACGTGCAAATCCGGCCCTGGCTGATGCTTGAGTCTGAGGATTTTT
>CAZGYW010000397.1:0-3610 GCA_964530495.1 uncultured Anaerolineae bacterium | reverse complement strand
CCACACCCCCCTATCCTACACTCTTTCCCTACACGACGCTCTTCCGATCTCGTTGCCACCCAATCTGGTCAGGTCCAGGGGCAGTTGCCCCGGCACAGCCTTCACCCCACGGCCAACAATAATCTCGCAGCCATGCTGCACCGGGAAGTCCAGCACCTGCTCGCCGATTTCCAGCGCCAGCCGCTGCAGGTGGTCGGTCGTCACCCGTGGCTCACGGTTCTGGATGGCATACTCGCTCACGGCCTCAATCTGCCGGGTGGCCAGGGCGTCCACCAGCATGTGGCCGCACGCCTTGCAGATCATCTCGCCTTCGCGGTATGGGGCACCGCAATTGCTGCAGTTCATCATGCACCTGCCACAGACCTGCTATTCATACTCTTAAGTGTAGGCGGAAACCGCAATCCTGCAAAGCACCCCAAAGTCCTATGCAAACCGCGCCCGGTCCCGGATCGGCGGTGGTGGGCTTACAGGTTGTCAAGCGTCGCCCGAAGCTCTGCGACTTCTTCCTCCAGACCAGTGCTGGTATTCAAATCACGCCGGGTCGCTTCCGCCAGGACGGCAAACTGGCTGAAGACCGGCTCCAGGATCTGGCGGCCGTACTGCAGCAGGCGGTTGCGCTCCCGTTCGGTCAGCTCCGCCATCGCCTGGCGGTAACTCTTTTCCAGCAGGCCAATCTGCCCCTCAAAGTCCGCCTTAACATCCTGGCGCAGTCGGCGCCAGTAACGCACGGCAAACAGGCCCCCACCCACCGCCACAGGAATTCCAATAACCGCGCCGAGCAGCGCGAAAGCGTGCAGCGTGATGGCCCCCGGTGTCGCAATCCCCAGCGCGGCAGCCAGCGCGCCCAGCACGCTCAACCCTGCGCTGGAGCGCAGCCCGGTCAGGTTCGTCTCGAAGCGGGCCTGCATCACGCCCAGCATCTCCGCGTTGGAGTAGGCGCTCATCTCCGCATCAGCAATGGCAATCGCCTCCTGCAGAGCCACCCGCTGCTCGGTGTAGATGCTGCCATCCACCCCGCGAATCTCACCCTGCAGCAGCCCATCGAGCGTGTTGAGCCGGTTGATAATCCCCTGCCAGTAGCGGCGGTTGCTATCCACCTGGGCATTTACGTAATCGCCGGCCAGGCTCTCGATCTGGTCCAGCGAGCGGCCGATGACATCTTCCTCGAATTCCTTCTGCAGAGCCGCGGCCTGGACTTCCTGCCGCCCCAGCGTGATCTTGAAGTTGCGGTCCACAAACTGCGCGCCACGCGCGCGCACGCCGTTCAGAATGCGCGTCACTTCCTCGGTATTGGTGCGCAACTGGGATTCCATGCTGGCCGCATACGTCTCCAGTTCCTTCTGAATCTGCGAGGTCTGTTCGCGATTCGTCCCGATCAGGTTCAGGCGGGTCTCCAGGACCTGCCGGCTGCGGCTCAGGGACTGGCCGGCAAAGTCAAGCTGGGCGGCCAGCTTCTGGCGCGTGGGCGAAACCTGCTCAAACGTCGCCCGCAGGTGCGCGCGCACCGCATCGATCCCGTTCTCCGGCTGGCCATCCAGCGCGCGCCGGGCGGAGACCATGAAGATCAGGGGCTTGAGGTCCAGCCGCTGTTCGATCTGGGCCTGCACAAACCGCCGGACATCCGCCTGCTCGCGCGGCTCCAGCAGGTCAACCTGGTTCACGACGACAACAACCTTCTTGCCGTAGCTACGCAGCAGCTCCATATAGAGCCGGTCGGTCTCCGCAAAGGCGTGCTTGGCGGACATCAGAAAGACGACCAGATCGCTGCGGTGCAGGAAGTCGCGCGCGATCTGCTCGTGCTTCACAAACACGGACCCGGTTCCGGGGGTATCCACCAGCACCACCCCCTGCCCGCCGACGTTCGGGTGCTGCCACACACGCACCCCATCCGGACGCACTTCCGGACGGCGGCTCGGCGCGTCAGCGTAACGAATCAGCTCGATCACTTCGGTCGTCGGCGTGATTCCCGTCGGCAGCAGGTTGTCCTGCAGCAGCGCGTTGATGAAGGAAGATTTCCCGGCGTTGAACTCGCCCATCACGACGACCATGTAGAACATATTTCGGAGGTCGTCCGCAACATCCCGCAGGCGCTGCCGTTCGTGTTCCCCTTCTGGCGACATGCCGGCTAGCAGATCGCCGATGTCGTGCAGCAGCCGAATCTCACGCTCGCGCAGTTCCGCCAGCGGGCCTTCCAATACCAGATCGCTCATGTCGTCCTGTGCTCCCAACTGCCGCCAATCTGACCGGCGACAGCCGCCAGTTCATCTTCCACCTGCCGCAAATCGGCAGCAAGCGCATCCTGCCGGGTCAGCTGGGCCTCGATCAGCCGCACAAACGGCGCGACGGCATCCTGCCGGAGGCCCACGCCGTAGGTGATCTGCGCTTCCGCCGCGTCATGCAACGCCGCCTGATATTCCTGTGACAGCCCCACAATTCGCCCGGAAAACTGCCGGGACAGGGCATAGCCGCGGTAGGCCATCAGCGCCACACCGAGCAGGATCAGGGCCAGCGCCCCGATCACGATCAGGAACGGCACACCGACATTCGACCAGTCCACTGCCAGCGCACCCAGCAATACCACCGCCAGCACGATCACCAGCACCCACCCGGCCAGCATCACCAGCGCATTGCGCACCGCGCGGTCGATGCGCCCCGGCTCGGCATTACGCGCCCGATCCGTGATCGCCTGCAGGTCAGCGCGGACGTCGCGCAGGGCATCGCGCTGGTAGGTTGCCGGCGCGCGCACCGTGCCGATGGCTTTGTCACGCAGCGTGGCCGGCAGGTCAGCCAGTGCCCGGTTGGTATACACCACCAGGTCATCGATATCCTGCATGTCGCGCCCTTCCAGGCGCGGACCGAGGTCGTTCACCAGTTTGGGCAGGTCGTCAAGGGGCGCCATCACCTCATGCGCGGCAAAAGCGGTCTCCGCCCTGGTCTGCGCGCCAAAGCGCCGCGCCAGCCCGCCCAGCCCCAGCAACTCGCCCAGCCCGGCCACGACCTGGCTCAGCGCGCGGGTGGGCTGGAACATCTCCCGGATGGCGTCCTCACCGCGCTGCGCCGTCTCCGCAAAGCTTGCCGCGGACTCGGCCAGCACCGCATCGACCTGCTTGCGCTGCTGGCCGCGCCCGGCCTCGATCTGAGCGTTGATGTTGTCCAGCACGCTGCGATGCACGTCCACAGCGCGCTGCTGGGCCGCCACCTGCTGGCGGGCGTCTGAAATCACATTCCGCGCGATCTGCAGCGGAGTCTGAAGCTTCTGGCGCAGCCGTTCACGGTCGTCCAGCGAGCGAACGAAGTGCTCCTCCAGCGCGGCCATGCCGCTGGCCTGCCACAATTCGGGATCGGGCGGATCGCTCTGGCGAGCCGCCAGCCCCTGTTTGGCGGAAACCAGGAACACCTCCGGCTTACCGCCAAGATGCGTCGCGTACTGCTCCCCCACGAACTCCCTGACCGCTTTCTGCTGCGCCGCATCCAGCAGGTCGACCTGGTTGACGACCACCAGCACATGCTTGCCATACTGCTTGAGCGAGGCCAGGTATTCCAGGTTACCGGCGCCCAGGGCGCGCGTCGCCAGCATGACCAGCACCACCCGGTCGCTGCGGTGGAGGAA
>CAZGYW010000396.1:0-3616 GCA_964530495.1 uncultured Anaerolineae bacterium | reverse complement strand
TGGACCGCGCTGATCTACCCGCAGGAGATCGGCCCCAAACCCCTGAACAAAGGCGAGCTGGTCATCCTCGCCCCGCTGGAGCGCAATCTCTCCATGCCCAACCGGGACGCCATCGTGGTGCGCCAGGCGGTGGAAGCCGATGCGGCGGCCGTCGTGCTGGTGGAAAACCCGTCACCGGCGGCCCTCCAGGAAGCGCGGGATGGGAACATCCCCCTGATCCTGCTGCCCCCCGGGCACGGCGTGCGGGAGGTCGAGCGCACGGTGATCACGCTGCTGCTGGACCGCCAGGCGCAGATCGAGCGCCGCGGCCAGCAGGTTTACCGCCAGCTCACGCAGATTTCGTCCCAGAACCTGGGGATGGCCGAGCTGGTCAGCGCCATCGCTGACCTGACCAACAAGACCGTCATCGTTCAGGACAAGCGTCTGCGGATCGTCCAGCACACGCTCCAGCCGGAGCTGGGTGACTCCTGGGAGGAGATCGTGGCTTTTACCGGGCAGGTGAACAACCTGCCGGATAAGCTGCGCAACCGCCACCAGGTCAGCGGCCTGGACCAGCCGGTGGCCGAGCAGCGCATCGACGAGCACCTCCGCCGCCTGGTCGTCCCGATTGTCAACCAGGCCGTCGGGCGCGGCTACCTGTCGATCCTGTCCCGCGCGGCACATTTCGATGAAGTCGATTACCTGATTGCCCAGTACGGCGCGGATGCCTGCGCCCTGGAAATGGCCAAGGCCAAGGCGATCAGCGAAACCGAGAAGCGGCTGCGCGGCACGTTCCTGGATCGCCTGCTCATCGGGGATGTCAACCAGCAGGAGGCGATCCGCCAGGGCGAGCGGTTCAGCCATAACATGGCGCTGCCCCACATTGCGATGGTGGTCGCCTGGCAGGGCACGGAGACTCCGTCCCTGCGCCGCCTGGAGACGCTGATCAACGGCCTGGTTTCGTCCCGCCGGGAGGAAGCCCTGGTCTGGCAGCGCGACGACCACATCGTGATTTTCCACGCTACCGATGTGGAGGACCCGATCGACTCCTCGCTAATGCTGGCCGAGGCCATCCGCCAGGAAGCGCGCCGCCAGCAGCCCCAGCACCGCATCGCCATCGGCCTCGGCCAGAAGGCGGCGCATGTCAACCACTGGCGGGAAAGCTACCAGGACGCGCAGCAGGCCGTCGACCTGGCCGAGCGCCTGGAGACCGACGAGCCGCTGTACATCGGTGACCTGGGCGTCTACCAGCTCATCCTGCGCCTGAACGACCGCGACACGCTGCTCACGTTCTCCAACCAGATGCTGGGGCCGCTGCTGGATTACGATGATCGCAACCGGGCCGACCTGATCAAGACGCTGGAGGCGTTTTTCGCCTGCCATGGCAACCTGAGCAAGACGGCGGAGAAGCTGATCGTCCACCGCAACACGCTGCTGTACCGCATGAACCGCATCAGCGAGATCGCGGATATGGACCTGGACCGGCCGGAGACGCGCCTGGGGGTGCACCTGGCGCTGGTCATCCGCCAGTTGCTGCTCACCAGCTAACATCGGGTGTGGTGGAACGCGAACGGGATGCGCGACCGCATCCCGTTTTTTGTTGCATAGACTCGGCCTGCCGCCCTGCCTAACGCTCGGTGCAGGTCGCCTGGTGCAGCCAGACTTTCGTCATGGCTAGCGCCCATTTGTTGCGGAATTGCAGGCCGAAGGTCATCCCGCCGCCGGCCGGGGCCCGCCACGTCCAGCGGTAATGGTGCGGTTGGTCAAACGGCAGGTCGAAGTCCTGGCGGCCCAGCGTCTCGCCATCCTGCCACTCGTCCGCGCCCAGCTCCTGCCCCTCCGCCGAGCGCGCCACCCAGCGCCATTCCAGGTTCGCCATCCAGTCTCCGGCGTGATCGGCTCCCATGAAGACCTCGCGCCCGTCGGCCAGGCGGGTCTTGACCAGGGGATGGAACACCGCTTCCAGGTCGTAGGTGTAGCCGGCCTGCACCGCAATACCGGTCTGCCGGAACTCCCAGGTGAACACGCGGAAGGCCCCGCCCATCTCGATCGCGGTGCTGCCGTGGGCCGGGCTGAGGTAGCGGTCGTAACCCTCGAAGCTGTTGTCCGGGCGCTTGTGCTCGGTGCGGACCGCCTGCGTCTCCCCGCCGGGGCGTGAGACACCCACGTAATCGGCCAGGCCCCACTCCGGCGGGCCGACCTGCCATTCCCCGTAGACGACCTGGTCGCCGGTGAGCTGCGGGTTGCGGAAGATCTGGCCGCGGCCCGGCGGGCGGGTTTCGGATGGGCCGGTGATCGCATCCGGCGGTGTCTTTTCGGTTACGGTGACGGATTCGGCTGGTGTGGCCGGGCCGGGTGTGGCCGTCTCGGACTCGACCGTCATCCCGGCGCGGTCGCCAAACACCTCCCGGAGCTTCTCCAGGAGCAGCGCGGCCTCCTGCTGCGTGGCATCAATGCTGATCGTGATTCGCATGGGCTTCGCTCCACAAGAACACTAATTCAGGATACGGATACACCTCAGTGTAATGCTTTTCGCAGGGGAACGCGACGCGAAATCGCGCGGGCAACAGCCGGCAGCCGACGGGGGAGGCGTGTTCAGCCGGGGGCGATGGCCCCGCTAACGATTCGCAAACCGGTAACCAACTCCGCGCGAGGTCAGGATGTACTGCGGGTTCTGGGGGTCTTCCTCGATCTTCTGGCGCAGGTAGTGGATGTAGAGCTTGAGGCTGTCGATGGTGTCGGCGTATTCCGGCCCCCACGCCTCCGTCACCAGCTCACTGCGCGTGATCACGCGTCCGGCCTCGCGCACCAGCACGCCCAGCAGGTTGAACTCCTTGGGCGTCAGGTGCACCGGCTGGCCGCGCACGCGCAGCTCACGGTTCAGGAAGTTGACACGGAAGTCCCCACCGGCGAAGATCATCTCCTCCGCCAGGACCGGGGAGGGCGCGCGGCGCAGGTGCGCGCGGACGCGCGCGACCAGCTCATCGTTGTCGTAGGGCTTGACGATGTAGTCGTCCGCGCCAAGCTCCAGGCCCTTCACCACGTCACGGATCTCGGTCCGCGCGGTGAGGAAGATGATCGGCACGTCGGAAAGCTCGCGCAGGCGGCGGCAGACTTCCCAGCCGTCCATCTCCGGCATCATGATGTCGAGCAGCACCAGGTCGGGGTGGGAGCGGTAGGCTTTACGCAGGCCGTCCTCTGCCCGGTAGGCCTTGATGACCTCGTAGCCGCGCCGTTCCAGCAGGATGGTGATGAGCTGCACGGTGGTTTCTTCATCATCAATGACGAGGATTTTCTCGGCCATTGCGCGTCTCTCTCCAGCAGATTCGGTTTGAATGATTATACCAGACTCTAACCGAAGGCATAACTGGCCGGATCGCGCGCGGCACGAAACGGCGCGCTGGCGGTGGAAGTTCGGATCGAGAACGTGATCGCTGTGGAACGCCGGGCAGGCGCTACCGCTCCGCGCGGGCCAGACCGGCCAGCGCGTCCTCCAGCGCACGGGCGCGCGCATCCCAGGTATGGCCCGGGCCGGCCTGCGCCGCGCCTGCCTCAAGCCGGTGCCGCAGGTCGCCATCCGCAATCAGCGCGCGCAGGGCGCCGGCCAGGGCCGGGGCGCTGTCCGCCTCGAACAGGT
>CAZGYW010000395.1:0-3624 GCA_964530495.1 uncultured Anaerolineae bacterium | reverse complement strand
CGATGGAATCTCGTGACTGGAGTTCAGACGTGTGCTCTTCCGATCTGAGGGCGCCTTAGCCCTTCCCCCAGCGCCAGCGATCGGGGGAGGGGTTTGGGGTGAGGGCGATTGCCTTCCACAAAAGCGCACTGAAGGCGCTCCTGCCGGGCCACTAGAAGCCCACTGAGCGGGTTTCCTGAACTGTGGGGTGTTGATCCCCTGGCGGCGGGGATCGGGCACTTCGGGGGCAGCGAAAACGGCAGGGCGGCCGGGGCTGCTACTTCTCACGTTGCAGCACCGTCCACATCCCGGCCAGCACCTCAGTGCGCGGCTCAAAATCGTACTTGCGGTAGAACGGGATCGCCACATCCGTCGCGAACAGCCCGACGAAGGGCTCCCCCGGCGCGGCGGCCCTGATGTACGCCAGCAGACGCTCCAGCATGGCCTGGCCGATGCCCTGCCCCTGGAACTCAGGCCGCACGGCGAAATCCTGAATGTAGTAGAACTTGCCGCCATCGCCGATCACACGCCCCATCCCGACCGGCTCCCCCGCCACCAGCGCGACTATGCCGTGCAGCGTGTTCGCCAGGGCAAGCGCTGTTTCCTCCGGCGTGTAGGGATGCCAGCCGACCGCCTCAAACAGGGCGCAGTGTTCCTCCGGCGTCGGGATGCGTTCCTCCAGGCTGTATGCGATGGCCATTGTGTTCCCCCTCCCTGGCGGCGCCGGGCGCGGCGGGCGCAGCATGCTGCGCCCCTAACGTCCACTGCCAGACACTTTTTCTTGCCGCTTGTCGCTTGCCGCTTAGCCGCTTTCCCTACCCGGCGCCCAGGGCCTCCAGCACCGTGTCGATGATGAACTCCTGGTGCTCCTCCACGCCGATCCACAGCGGCAGGCGCACCAGCCGCTCGCTGACGGCCGTCGTGACCGGCAGGTCGCCGCAGGCCCGGCTGTGGGCCAGTCCTGCCGGGGCGCTGTGCAGCGGCACGTAGTGGAACACGGCGTGAATCCCGGCCGCTTTCAGGTGGGCGATGAACGCCGTGCGCACCGCCAGATCCGGCAGGAGCAGGTAGTACATGTGGGCGTTATGGGTGGTGCCCTCCGGGATGACCGGGCGGCGGATGAGGCCCGCCGCTTCCAGCCCGGCGAAGGCGTCGTGGTACGTCTGCCAGATCGCCAGCCGCCGGTCGGTGATCAGGCGCGCTTCTTCCATCTGCGCCCACAGGAAAGCCGCGATCAGCTCGCTGGGCAGGTAGGACGATCCCACGTCCACCCACGTGTACTTATCCACCTCCCCCCGGAAGAACGCGCTGCGGTTGGTGCCCTTCTCGCGGATGACCTCCGCCCGGTGGATGAAGCGCGGGTCATTGACGAGCAGCGCGCCCCCTTCGCCGGAGATGATGTTCTTGGTTTCGTGGAAGCTCAGGCAACCCAGGTGCCCGATCGAGCCCAGCTCGCGCCCGCCATACCCGGCCAGGATGCCGTGGGCGGCGTCCTCGATCACGACAAGATTGTGGCGCGCGGCGATGCTCATGATCGCGTCCATCGCGCAGCCCACGCCCGCGTAGTGGACGGGCAGGATGGCCTTCGTGCGCGGGGTGATCGCGGCCTCGATCAGCCCTTCGTCCAGGTTGAGCGTATCCGGCCGGATGTCTACAAAGACCGGCATCCCGCCGCGCAGCACGATCGCGTTGGCGGTGGAAACGAAGGTGAACGACGGCATGATCACCTCGTCGCCCGGCCCGATCCCGGCCAGGATGGCGGCCATCTCCAGCGCCGCCGTGCCGGAGTGGGTGAGCATCGCCCGGGGCGCGCCAGTCTGGGCTTCCAGCCAGGCGTTGCAGCGTCTGGTGAACGGCCCGTCCCCGGAGAGGTGGCCGTTGGCGTGGGCCTGGGTGATGTAGTACAGCTCTTTGCCGGTCATGTACGGCTTATTAAAAGGGATCATGGCAGCCTGCGCCCCGCACAGGGCGACTCAGTCAAACCAGCGGTGGAAGGTGTAGGAGGAATGGCTCGGCTCAAAGCCCAGCCGGAGCCAGACCCGCTGCGAACGGGTATTGGTCACCTGGGTGGACATCTGCATCCAGGTCGCGCCGCGCGCCTGCAGCCAGCGCAGGCCGAGGGCCATCAGCGCCCCGCCCAGTCCCTGGCCCTGGTGCTCCGCCGCCACGCCGTACAGCGGCCCTTCGCCGATCTCCAGCGTAGCGAACTTGAGCGTGAGAAATCCGGCCACCTCGCCCCCCGCCACTTCTGCCACCAGCACCTCATCCGCCACGTCGCGGGAGAGGACCGAGGCGCGCGCCCAGGAGGTGTAGACCGCATCGCAGGCGGCGCGCTCCAGACGGGGATCGGCGTGGAAGTGCCCACCGTAGCCGGTGAACGCCTCCGCCGCGATCGCCTCCACCCGGTCGGCGTCCTCCGGGCGCGCAGCACGAAGCGCTACCGGAGCGGCCATTGCCGGCATGGGCGGTACATCGGCGGTCAGGTCGCGCCGGAAGTAGAGCAGGGTGTCCATCAGGCGGCACCCGGCGGCTTCCAGGGCGTGAACAGCCGCAGCGTCAGTGGTGGGGCAGCGCGCGATCAGCAGCCGGACGTCTTGCGCCGCGCAGCGGGCCAGCACGTCCACCACCTCCGCCGCCGTGACCGTGTCCAGCACGCCCACGCGCACGCCGAAGCGTTCCCGGTACAGCGCGGGGATGCGCAGCTCAGCGGCCATCGGACGGCTCATCCTCAGCGGCGAAGCCGATCATGCGCCCGATCACGCTCGACGGGCGGTTCATGGTGCGGGCGTACATCCGGGCCAGGTACTCGCCGATGATGCCCAGGGCCAGCAGTTGTGCGCCGGAGAAGACGGCGATGATCGTGGCTGTGAAGGCGAACCCTGGCACGACCACCCCCTGGATCAGCGCCCGCCCGACCACGTAGATCATCACCAGCAGGCCGAACGCCGTAAAGCCGAAGCCGAGCAGGCTGGCGAACTGCAGCGGCAGGGTGCTGAAGCCGGTCATCATGTTGAAGGTGTGGCGGATCAGCTTGCGCAGGGTGTAGTTGGAGACGCCGATCGTGCGCGGGTCATGCCGGACGGGGATGGCGGCGAAGCGGGTGGTGCCCCAGGTCAGCAGCACGTCGATGGACACGAAATGGCTGCTGTACTCGGCGAAGGCGCGCCGCACTTCCGTCCGGAAGGCGCGGAAGGCGCTGATCTGGCGGGCGACCTCCGCGCCCATCGCGGCCTGCAGGACATACTTGGTCATCTGCGAGGCCAGGTCGCGCCACAGGCCGTGCTGCTCGTGCTGCGGCGTGCCGTACACCACGTCATAGCCCTCCGCCAGCTTAGCGAGCAGTTTCGCGATTTCCTCCGGCGGGTGCTGGAGGTCGTCGTCCAGGGTGACCAGGGTGGCGTAGCGCGCCAGGCGGATGCCGCACAGCAGCGCGTTGTGCTGGCCGTAGTTGCGCATCAGGTCCACCCCGCGCACCCAGGGGTAACGCGCCGCCAGCCCTTCGATGACGGCCCAGCTCGTGTCGCGGCTGCCGTCGTTGACCAGGATCGCCTCGTGCTGCGCGGCCAGGCCGGGCAGCACCGCGTCCAGCCGGGCCAGCAGCGGCTCCAGGCTGCCCGCGCTGTTGTAGACCGGGATCACGACCGA
>CAZGYW010000394.1:0-3634 GCA_964530495.1 uncultured Anaerolineae bacterium | reverse complement strand
CATGCCCGCGCCGCCGCCGGAGGACCTGCAATCCGCCGCGCTGCCCGCTGAACTCCGCCCGGACTCCAACTGCATCGACTGCCACAGCGACGCCGAGCAGCTCCAGCTGGTGGCGGAAGAAGAGGTCGTGGTGGAGAGCCTGAACGAAGGGTCTGGCTGAGGCGGCTCTGTACCTCCGTTGGAGGTCTGGGAGAAGGTCCTCATCAATCCGGAAGGCATGCAGGAAACGGTACACGGCTACATCTCCTGCATCGATTGCCATGGCGGGCAGAACCTGGCCGATAAGGTCGCCGCGCACATGGGGGTCATTCGCGATCCCTCCGTGGACGCCAATGCGACCTGCGGAAAGTGCCACCCCAACATCGCGCCATTCCAGGAATACAGCCTGCATAACAACCTGGCCGGCTACGATACGCAGCTTTACCAGCGCGCCACGCCGGAGAATCACCCGGCGGTTGAAGAAGGCGAGTCCTACCACTGCAACACCTGCCACACCACCTGCGGGCAGTGCCATGTCAGCCAGCCGACCAGCGTCGGCGGCGGCCTGATCGACGGGCACGTGTTCAACCGCACGCCCTCCATGAGCCGCCAGTGCACGGCCTGCCACGGCAGCCGCGTGAAGAACGAGTACACCGGCGCAAATGAAGGATTTTCTGCTGATGTGCACCTGCGCACCGGCCGGATGGTCTGCACCGACTGCCACACCGGCGGCGATATGCACGGCACGGACTACATCAGCTACGCCGAGGATGGATCGGTGCAGGTCGGGCACGATCACCGCTACGATGGCGCGCAGGGTCCCTCCTGCGAAAGCTGCCACCAGGACCAGGTCGGGATCGGCTCCGGTAACGCGTATCACGAGGCCCATGGCACCGAGGTGCTCTCCTGCCAGGTGTGCCACTCGATCAACTACATCAACTGCTACGACTGCCACCTGGAGCGCAACGAAGACGACATCGCGTACTACCGGCTGGAGCACGAGAACCTCGGGTTCTACATCGGGCGCAACCCGCGGCGCTCGGCGGAGCGGCCGTACCGCTTCGTGCCGGTGCGGCATGTGCCGACCTTCCCGGAGTTGTTCCGGCTGTACGGCGACAACGTGCTGGATACCTTTGACTCCCTGGCGACCTGGACTTATGCCACGCCGCACAACATCCAGCGCAACACGCCCCAGGCCGCAAGCTGCGAAAGCTGCCACACCAACGACGCGATCTTCCTGACGCCGGACAAGGTCCGCGAGCAGGAATTGCTGGCCAACCAGAACGTGATCGTGCTGTCCGCCCCGCCGCTGCCGGAGGAATACCAGTACCTGCCGGGGCCGGGCGAATCGGTGTGGGACACGCAGACGACCCCGCCCACCGTGGAGGATGGCAGCGCGGTCGATCCGCTGGCTGTCCCGCCGGCTGGTGAGGTTGATCCGCTCGCTGTTCCGCCCGCCGGAGAAGTTGACCCGCTGGCTGTCCCGCCCGCCGGAGAAGTTGACCCGCTGGCCGTCCCGCCGGCTGGCGAGGTTGATCCGCTCGCTGTCCCGCCCGCCGCGCCGACCGTCGATCCACTTGACGTGCCGCCGGCGACGCCCGACCCGCTGGACGTTCCGCCAGCCCCCTGATTCTGTGAACGCGAGGGGCAGCCGCTTACCCGGCTGCTCCTCCTTCAGCCGCGTATTGCGGTAAAATCGACCGACAAACTTTAGTTAGCAGCACAGGCAACTCTCAACGACCATCGAAGTAACGTGCAAGGAGAATCCAATCTATGTCATTGAAGCGGCTTGTTTCCCTGGTAGTGCTGGTCAGCATCCTGCTGACCGGAATCGCGCCCGTCGCGCTCGCGCAGGGCACCGGCGCGCTCGCGCCGGCGGTTGAGGCGTACATCCCGAATATTCCGCAGGGCTTCGGATTTGTCACCGCGGACGCCCTCGCTGTGGAATTGCTGGAAAGCGACCTGTTCCTGCTGGACGTCCGCAATCCCGACGAATGGGCGGAAGCGGGCTACATTGAAGGCGCGGTACTCGCCCCGGTTAAGGAACTGGCCCAGCACCTGGACCTGCTGCCCGCCGACCTGAGCACCCCGATTGTCGTCTACTGTGCCAAGGGCACGCGCGGCACGATCGCCATGGTCGCCCTGAACGTCCTGGGCTACACCAACGTCCGCAACCTGACGGGCGGCTTTGATGCCTGGGTCGCGGCCGGGCAGGCGGTGGCCACTGAGGATGTTGAATTTGAAGCGGTCGGCCCGGCGGCAATCGCCCCCGAGCTGGTCGCGGAAGTTGACGCCTACCTGAACAGCGAGGCGCTGGCCGGGTGGGGCCAGGTCAGCCCGGATGACGTGTGGATTGAGCTGGCGGAGAACCCTGACCTCTTCCTGCTGGATGTGCGCGAAGTGCCGGAGCTGGAAGAACTGGGCTACATCGAGAACTCGGTGCACATCCCGATCCGCGAGCTGGCCGCCAACCTGGACCAGATCCCGGGGGATAAGGAGATCGTGGTCTACTGCAAGGTGGGCGGGCGCGGCGCGATCGCGATGGTCGCCCTGCAGATGCTCGGCTACAACGTCCGCAACCTGGCGGGCGGCATCACCGGCTGGATCGCGGCGGAATACCCCGTCGTGGGCGGCTCGGCCTCCGAGGTCCCGGCCTTCAGCGTGGAGAATATGGTGGCGGCCTACGTCCCCAGCATCCCGCAGGGCTTCGGCTTCATGACGGTGGACGCCCTCGCTGTGGAACTGCTGGAGAATCCGCCGTTCCTGGTGGACGTCCGCAACCCTGACGAGCGTGCGGAACTGGGCTACATCGAAGGCGCGGTGCTGGCTCCGGTCAAGGAGCTGATGCAGCACCTGGACCTGCTGCCCGCCGATCTGGACACCCCGATCGTCGTCTACTGCGCCAAGGGCACGCGTGGCACGATTGCCATGGTCGCCCTGCAGATGATGGGCTACACCAACGTCCGCAACCTGACGGGCGGCTTTGATGCCTGGGCGGGCGCCGGCCAGGCCGTGGCGACCGAGGAAGTTGAATTCGCGGCCGTCGGCCCGGCGGCCTTCGACCCGGCGATGGTGGAAGCCATCAACACCTACCTGAACAGCGACGCGCTGACCGGCTGGGGCCAGATCAGCCCGGCTGATCTCTCCACCGCGCTGCTGGAGAATCCCGATCTCTTCCTGCTGGACGTGCGCGAAGCGCCGGAGCTGGAAGAGCTGGGCTACCTGGAAAACTCGGTACACGTTCCGATCCGCGAGCTGACCACTAACCTGGATAAGCTCCCGGCCGACAAGGAAATCGTCGTCTACTGCAAGTCCGGCGGGCGCGGCGCGATTGCGATGGTCGCCCTCCAGATGCTGGGCTACGACGTCCGCAACCTGGCGGGCGGCATCACCGGCTGGCTGGCGGAAGACTATCCGGTGGTGGGTGGGCCGGAAACCACGGTGGTGACGGTTGAAGTCGTGCTGCCGGAAGGCACGCCGCTGGATGCGGAAGTCGTCGCCCCGGTCGCGTTTGAGAGCGTGCAGACCATCGCCAGCCTGGCGGGCTTTGGCACCTACGCTGAAGCGGACTTTGCCGCCGCGCTGGATGGCGCGTTCATCCTGGACGTGCGCGAAGTCTCCGAGCTGGCCAACGGCGTGATCCCCGGCGCGGTCA
>CAZGYW010000393.1:0-3637 GCA_964530495.1 uncultured Anaerolineae bacterium | reverse complement strand
GCCGCTGCTTGACCTTGAAGCCCTTGCGGTTGAAGGCCTCCGGCTGCGAAAAGGGGTAACACAGCTCCAGCAGGTTGATGCTGGCCACGCCCAGCGCGTCCAGTTCCACCAGCAACTCCTGCATCATGGCCTCGGTGCCCGGCAGAATGGGCATTTCCACCATGATGACCGGGATGTACGGCCGGGTCTGCGCGATGCGATCCAGCGTGAGGCGGTGGCCCTTCTCCAGGTCATGGATGCGCACGCTGAACCGGATCTCGTTCAGCCCGGCGGCCTGCAACTCTTCCAGGAGGGCAGTGTTGAGCTGATCGCCGGTGGTGTACAGGCGCATGTAAACATCCGGGTAGACCTCCCGGGCATGGCGGAAGAACGCGATCAGCTCCTGCGGGTAGAGCAGCGGTTCCCCGCCGGTCACTGCCAGGTGCTGGAGCGTCGTCCCGGCCGCGTGCAGCGTATCCAGCTCCTTGATCAGGTCGCGCTTGTGCTCCAGGTAAAACTCGTAGTCCTGCTGGTTGGGGTTGAAACAGAAGTAGCAGTCCCGGTGGCACTTGAGCGAGATGAAGAACGTTTGGCTGTCCACCCCCGTCTGGCAGGCCACGCAGGCCGGCGAGATGGTGTTCACGTAGATGCTGCGGTCGCCGTTGCGAAAGATCGCGCCTTTGCGGCGCAAAACATCAAGCTGGGCCGCGGTCTCCTGCTGGTAATTGTGATCATCCAGCGGCAGGCCGGTCGCCTGGATCTGCTCCAGAAACCCGTCGTAGATTTGCAGGTACATCTCGGCATACCGGGCGAAGGCCGGATTCTTGATGAGTGTGTGGTTGGCGCGTGTGATGTCGATGATCACCGGGTATCCTCCTTCAGGACCGGGCTGATGACTGGAGCGGTGGCAGGGGCTGCGCGAACAGGCGCGGCCGGGCCGCCAGGCGGGCAGGGAACAGGCACACAAACAGCCAGACGCGGCCCTGCCGGGCGCCGCGTTACAGATGCTATTCCCCCCCCGAGGTCAGGAAGTCTACCATATTCCGCACCGGCAGGGCCACCACATGGGGCGGCGCTGCCGGCAGCGGAGGGGCCGATGACCCGCTACAGGGGCATCAGCGTGCGGCGGGCGTCCTGCGCCGCCGGGTAAAGTACAGCACGAGTCCACCAATGACAATGATGGGAAACACCAGCGCAATCCCGTAAGCCAGCGCCAGTGTCGCCCTGGCGCCAGACACCACGACCTGGTAAGCGGCGTCCGCGATCTTTTCCGCCGTGGTGGGCGCTTCCACATAGCGCGCCACCGATCCCGCCACGCTGCGCAGGAGCGGTCCGACCCCGCTCTCCAGCGGCACCGGCTGGCCGGAAACGCCTTCCAGCACCAGCGTCTGCCCCGCCGTGACCTCAAGCGCGTCGCCATCCGGGGCGGTGACCCGCACGCTGCCCTGGCTGACGTACAGCCGGCCGCGCGCGCCGGTGAGCTTTTCCACCGCGAAGGCGGCGCCATCGCCTGCCAGCAAGGCCGAGCCGACCCGCACCTGGAGCGGCGCCCCACCGGAGCGGCCGGCGGGCCGCACCCACAGCACGCCCTGCGTCAGCGTCACAACGCCATCGCTCTCCGTGGCGCTGCTCTCCGCCGGCAGGTACAGGCGCGCGCCGCCGCCTTCGATCACGCGGGTGTCCGGGCGCAGGGTGAGGGCGATTTCGCCCAGGTCGCGGTCAGGCGTTGACTGCCGCACACCGTAGCACCCGGCAGCCGTGACTTCGACCTCCAGATCACCTTCAGCGGGCACCGCGTCCAGCGCAAACGCGCCTGTGACGGGATCCCCGTAGGCAATCGGCAGCCCGCCTACGGTGACCTCGGCGAATGGCACCGGCTGCCCTTCCAGGGTAACCGTCCCGTTCAGCAGCGCGCTCCCCGCCGGGCTGAGGTGGATGTCGGCCTCGGCATTCAGGGCATCGGTCAGATCAAAGTGATAGGGCAGGTGATACCCGCCCGGCGCGCGCGCCAGCAGCACGTATTCCGCTACCGGCAAATCCGCAAACAGGAACGCGCCATCATCGCCAGCCGTGACGGTGTGCGCCGCCCCGGAGAAGAGGTCCACCGCCAGCACGGTCGCTGCGACACCGTCCCCGCCCACGTCCGCCCGGACGTGTCCGGCCAGGCTGGCTCGCTCCGGCCGGGCTTGCAGCGTGATTCTCGCGGATTCTTCCGACCCGCCGGGAATGACGACGGTGGTCGGCTCGGCGGTGTAGCGCGTCCCGTCAACGATGAACGGCGCCATCGAAACCGCGTAGGTCAGGTCGGCATGGGCCAGCCCTTCAACCTGAAGCGCTGCCTGTCCCTCGCTGATCGGGCCGTGCCCGCCACGGCGCCGCCACTCGTAGATCAGGGTTTCGGCGCTCACCTGGCCGCCGGAAGCGTGTTCCGGCAGCCCGTCAATATCCACCGTCAGATCGCGTATGGTGCTGCGGTCCACCCGGAAGCGGCGGACGGCGTGGCCGGTGCGGCCATCTTCCGCCGTGGCATGCACGATCAACTGGGTGGCCTGGTCGGGAATCTGCAGGTCCCGGCTCCAGTGGTGGCAAATCGCGCAGTCTTCCAGGTCATGGGGGTCATCGGAGGGGAAGGGCCGGTCATGGGGCTGGACGGCCGCCCACACCTCAAAGAATCCGGCGTCATCCAGCGGGGCCTCAAGTTCCGTCACCACCCCGTCCGGGCTGACGACGCTCAGCCTGACCTCAACCGTCGCGGGATCGAGATGGGTGTCATAGTCCACCACTCGCCCCGCCACCGGCATGCTCAACAGGAAGCCGGTCGGGGCGACATAGAATGATTCGCCCTCACCCGGAGACGACATCAGGATGGTCAGGGCGCCTTCACCCCCACCCTGCGCGCCGGCCGTGCCGACAGCCAGCCCCGCGATCAGCACCAGCAAGAGTGGTACCAGCAGAAAACGCTTCATTGGGCTTGCGTCTCCACATCAACCGTCAGGTCCCAGGGATTGTCGGCAAAGTGGCAGCGGCTGCAATCGACATCCGCCGCCAGGTTATGCGACACCCACACATGATTGGACGGGATCGAACCGGCGATCAGGGTTACCCGCCAGGTGGCCCACTGGCCCAGGTATGGCTCGCCCGGGTCTTCGACCGGCCGCGATTCCAGCCCGCCGTTGTCGTGGCAGGCCTGGCACAGCATCTCAGGATGGTAGGCCTCGGCCTCGGGGTCAAGGTACTGGTCGTAGCAGGCGCTCACAAACGCGGTTTCCGTATCGTCGGCGTTGTGGCAGGCGACACAGGTCGCGGCACCGCTGTGCGGGTCGTGACAGGTGGTACAGGTGTGATCCTGGTGGGCAACCGAATCGGCCAGCTCGCGCTGGCGGGTTGTGCCCGCCGGGCTGTCGCGATGGCACTGCTCGCACAGCTGGGTGCTGGTTTCCTGCGGCACATAGGTATCCGTTGCCGCGTCCCACCAGGCGATCGCTTCCTGCACGGTGTTATCCGCGTTGACCTCGTGGCAGTTGTTGCAGCGGATGCCCGCCCATTCGTGCTCAGGGACGACCGGGTTACCCGCCGCCACCCGCATGGTGGTATCGCTCTCGAACTTGCAGCTCACACAGTTGGGGGGCGCGTCGACGACAGCCTGCGGGTCCCAGTT